>NZ_JAIUMX010000021.1:0-40934 GCF_022565315.1 Cyclonatronum sp.
CCGGTTTCGGCGGTCTCGAAATTACGGACACCGGCATCAAGCAGCTGGAGACCCCTCTGCCGCGCGCCTGGCGCAGCCTCACGATTACAGGCGTGGGCCCCGGGCGGGAAACCTTCCGCAACAACCGGTAGCAGACCAGAGGTACGGACCTTCGGTCTTGCGCTTCAAAAACAAAAGGCGACCCTTGGGTCGCCTTTTGTTTTTGCTGACAGGTGTTGGGGGCACGGAGCGCTGCCGCGAAGAACCGGCAAAGCAGCCCGGCCCGGTGCCATGCGGGGGCAGGGAGCGGGAGCGGGCACAGAAGCCGTCATCCTTCACCCAAAAAAAAGCCTGCTGATGACCGGTGGCGGGTTTCAGGAGAATAGTGCGAGGCTTTTCATGAATTCGGCGTTTTTGCGCACGGCATCGGTGGGGGTGGTGCCTTCGTATTCTTCCTGCTCTACGAAGAAGTACTGCATGCCCTGCGCTTTGGCGGCGGGCAGGAGCTGCGCGAAATCGACGGTGCCGGTGCCGAGCACGGTGGAGGCACGGAGTACATCGGGGGCTACATCGGCGCGGTCTTTGATGTGGCAGAGGGTGAAGCGGCCGGGGTATTTGTTGAGCCAGTACATGGGGTCGGCGCCGGCGGTTACGACCCAGTAGATGTCGATTTCGAAGGAGACGAGATCGGGGTCGGTTTCCTGTATGAGCAGATCCTGCGGGAGCACGCCATCGAAGGGCTGGTCGAAGGTGTACTCGTGGTTGTGGTAGGCGAAGCGAATGCCTTCGCGCCGGCAGATTTCGCCGCGCTCGTTGAAGATTTCGGCGTAGCGTTTGTAGTCGTCGAGGCTTTCCTGTCGGCCGATCCACGGGCTTACGACGTAGCTCATGCCGATTTCAGCGGCCTGTGCGGCCTTGCGCTCAAAATCTTCCATGATGTTGCAATGGCCGGCTACGAGCTGCATGCCGAGGCTTTGGATGTACTGCTGCATTTCGGTATGGCTCATGCCCCAGAACATGCCCTGCGGACCTTCGAAGGTTTCGATCTGCCGGTAGCCGAGTTCGGAGAGCATGCGGAGCACGCCGCGCGGGTCGGCAGGGAAGGCTTCGCGGAGGGTCCAGAGCTGTATGCCGAAGGGCAGGGTTTGGGGTTCGGTGCCGGCCGTGCCGCTGCTCTCGCTGTCGGGGCGGGAGCAGGCGAGCTGCGGGGCAACCATGAGGCCGGCCCCGAGCAGGGCGGCGTTTTTGAGGAAGGCGCGGCGGGTGGAAAGGTTCATGACGGGAGGATGGGTTGAGGTGAAGGAGGGGGGCTTACCAGAATGCGATTACGGATGCGGCGGTGAGCAGCAGCACGATTACGGAGTGCAGGCGGTAGTCTTTCCAGAGCGGCATCGGCTCGGAGGGGCGGGCATCGGCGGGTTTCCAGGTGATATCGGCAAATTCGCCGGCTTTAGGCGCGTCGCTGAGGATGCTCACCAGGTAGAATACGCCAAAGCTGATGATGGTGAGCATGCCGGCTGTGATGGTGAAGTGCAGCTGGAACAGGCCCATGGCAGAGAGCACGAACAGCAGGGCAGACAGGCCGTGACCCGTAACCAGGGTAATGAAAGCGGCGTTGCGGCTGCCGCGCTCCCAGAGGATGCCCATAAAGAAGATGGCCACAACCGGCGGCACGATGTACGAGAAGGCCTGCTGAATATAGGAGAAGATGCCTTCAAAATTGGCGATGTTGGGCGCCCAAAGCACGGCTACGACCATGAGTACGAGGGTGGTGATGCGGCCGATGCGGGCGGTCTGCTCGTTGGTGATGTTGGGATTTTTGGGCTTCACAAAATCCATGGTGATGAGGGTGGAAGCCGAGTTGAGCGTGGAGTCGATGCTGGAAAGGATGGCGGAGATGAGCCCCGCAAGCACCAGCCCGGTAATCCCGATCGGGAGTACGTTGGCTACCATGGTGGGGAAAACCATGTCGGGGTCGTCGAGGTTCGGGAACACGCTGAAGGCCATTACGCCGGGCAGCACCATAATGAAAAGCGCGGTGAGCTTGAGCGTGCCGCCGAGCATGGCACCCCAGCGCGCGTTCTTGATGTCTTTGGCGCCCAGTACACGTTGCACGATGTACTGATTGGTGGCCCAGTAGTAGAAGCCGAGCACGGGCACACCGATGAGGGTGCCCAGCCAGGGCAGGGCGGGATCATCGAGCGGGCGGATTTTGGAAAGTTTTTCGGGCTCGATGCCTGCGGTGACCGAAGCCCAGCTGAAGTCGAATTTTTCGAACATCAGGTAGGTGAGCACGGTGGCCCCGAAAAGGAGGATTACGGCCTGAAGCACATCGGTGTACACTACGGCTTTGAGGCCGCCTGCCGCGGTGTACAGGCCGGCAAACACGCCAAGCGCGAGGATGGTCTGCCAGATGGGGATATCGGGGAAGAAGACGTTCACTACAATGGCACCTGCGTACAGGCCGCCGGCGGTATCAACTACGATGCTGAGAAAAATGGTGATGACGGAAAAATACTTTCGAGAGCGGACATCAAAACGGCGTTCCAGAAATTCCGGGATGGTGGTGATGCGTGATTTGATGTAGTAGGGGATGAAGAAAACGGCCATTATCACGAGTACGACCGCGGCCATCCATTCGTAGTTGGCAACCGAGATGCCGGTCATGTAGGCCTGCCCCGAAAGCCCGATGAGGGTAGTGCTGGAGATGTTGGAGGCAAACAGCGAGAAACCGATGGCGAGCCAGCCCAGGCTGCGGCCGGCAAGAAAGAGGTCGTCGCCCGTTTCGGTTTTGCGGGATACAACTACCCCGATAATCACAATAATGACAAAATACCCGACAATAATCATCTTGTCGAGATTACTCAGCGTAATTTCGGTCATAAACAGACGGTTTCGTAGCAGTTAGTATGGGCAGCAAAAGCGGGCCGTTTGTAAAAGGCCCACATGGAAAAGGTGCCGGTCAGCTGAAAATATCTGAAATGGAAACAGAAAAAAGCGCTTGCAGAATGTGCTTCCGGCGATGGGAGAAACTAAACAATTTGACCTTATTATAAAACTGCAACAATTGGAACATCTGGATTTTACGGATTGCCGGGCTTAAACCGGTCTGAGATTAATGAGCAGCCGCTTAAGCAAACAAGCTGAAAAGAAGCAATAAATCTAATTTGTGTATTTGAATTTAGTTGAGGTTGACCAAAATTTTTGTCAAATTGTTTGTACAAGACTGATTCCCATTCTTATCAATAAGGAGCAAGCTATGAAAAACCCAAAGATTCTCGTACCCATTGATTTTTCTGATCTTAGTAAAAAAGCACTTCATATCGCAAATGAAGTAGCCGCAGCCATGGATGGCCGGGTAACCCCGTTTCATTCTTACATTCCGATAACCGATCTTGACGGTTTTCACTATATGAGTTCGGGCGCAGCAACCCAAAAGAACCTGACAGACATAGAAGACAGCTTGCGGAACCGGCTTGATGATGTGGCCACTGATATAGTTGATGAAAAGTATCTTGAAAAAGGGATGATTGGTATAGGCAACCCGGCACATGCCATTGTGGAGATGAGTTCTGAGCATGACCTCATCATTATGAGCACACACGGCAGAACCGGATTCAAGCGGTTCCTGCTGGGTTCAGTTGCTGAGAAAGTGCTTCGTATGGCTGATAAGCCGGTGATGATTGTGGAAGACAACACCACCTTTACTCCGGTTAAGCGGATTTTGGTTACGACCGACTTTTCCGAAAATGCCAAGGCGGCATTCCCCGCCGCACGTGCTTTCGCAGAAGCAACCGGCGCTGATATCGAGCTTTTCCATGCCATCCTGTATGATAACTTTGACTCGCTTGCAAAAGCCGAATCGACCTATGAAACCCGCAAAGAGAACATCAACCTGATTGCTGACAAGTTCTTTAAGGGCATACCCGGCAAGGTGTACACAACGGTTATCACAACAAACCGCTCGGCACACGAAGCCGTACTGAAGCACACGCAGGAGAATTATTACAGCCTGATTGTGATGTCAACCATCGGCCGCACCGGTCTCGATTACCTGATGCTCGGCAGCACGACTTCGAACGTAGCGCGTATGGTTAAATGTGCTGTGCTCAGCGTGAACCCTACCAAACACGCCGAAATGAAGCGCGAAACCTTCGAAAAAGAGTACAGCTGACCGGAGGAAAAGTTTTTTCAGCGGCTTCCCTGTTTGAACGTAAGAAAAAAGGCCGGAATCCTGGCGGGTTCCGGCCTTTGCTCGTTTTTTAAACAGAGGAAGCTGAGCTTTCTGAACAGCTTGGGCAGCTATGACTGATTTGATTTTTCGGAATCAGAACCGGTAAGAAATGCCGATTACGGCATGGAAGCGGTCCACAGATGTGCGGATGGTTTCAGCGGCAAAGCGGCCATCGTCGGCCTGATAGTCGTAAAACTCGTACACGATCTGATCGTCGTTAAAAAACATGTACTGCAGGCCGGCATCGAGGCGCAGCCCCTGGTTAACGCCAATGGAAATTCCGGCACTCAGCAGCTGACGCGCATTGCCCGACTGACGGCTCACGGCCGGTAAATAGGCGTAGCCGATGGTAGGTACAACAGCTTCGGTGAGGTTCAGGCTTGCACCAAAGCGCAGGTTGAACACATCCCGGAAGTCTTCACTCATGAGTTCATTTTCCTGAACTTCAAAACCGAGGTCGTCGAAATCGCGGAACTGAATGCGGCTGTTGGAAACGCGCTCTGCCGCAAAAGAGATGTTAACGGGCAGGCCGGTTGTTGCGAAGCCTGCTGTGAGGCGGGCGGGAAGCTTCACCTTGTAAGAGGTTTCCCCGCGAAGCTGTGCATTCTCTGCGCTGCCGTTTTCATACTCGGTTTGGATGAAAACGGAGTAGCTTTCATCGATATTGAGGGTGGTGGGCAGGCTGTAGCTCAAGCCGAACTGAAGGTTGGGGATGGCCCGGTATATCATTCCGAAACGGGCAGAAAACCCGATAATATCAGCATTTATCCGCTCCTGCAAAATTACCCCTGCCGGTGCCGGTATGGTGAAGGGCTCACCGTCGATAATGGTATCGATAGCTCCATAAAGACCTTCGTTATCTCTTTCAAGGAAGTTGCGGCGGTAGGTGTATGAACCAACGGGAATGCCAAGAGATGCACCAACAAACAGGTTTTGGACAAATTCAGTGGCGATAGCCGCGGAGAATTCTCCGAGCTGACCGCTTTCACGAACCGTTGCGGCTTGGTTGATGCCGCGAAAGGGGGCACTAAAATCATCCCGGAAAATCGGGAACTGACCAAAATCGTCCTCCTCAATGGCGAAGGCATTGAAGGCGGTGTTGAAGTAGAAGCTGTTGTCGAAAAACATATCCGTGATTGAGCTTCTCGGGTTGAAGGCGCTCAGCCGGTATGCCCGGTTGAAGTCAGCCAGCTGACTGTAGCCGAAACCGACCACAAGGCTGCCCTGCACAGTTGGCACCGCGTACACAAAGCCGGCATTGGTGAATGAGGTTTGGGCGTCATCGTAATTGGAGCGCCGGTTCAGATAAACCGCGCTTTCGCTTACGTCGCGCATGCCGATACCAAGGTGAAACTCAGAGTGCTGTGCCAGGCCCAGGGTTGCCGGGTTCAGGATGCTTGCCCCGAAACCGGTGTAGGTTGCGGCCGTGGCTCCGCCCGAAAACAGGGTTGCTGCATCTCCGGCCGGCAGCTGTGTGGAAAAGCGCAGGGCATCAAATCTGTTCTGCGCATCAGCCTGTTTCGGAAATACTGAAAATCCAATTAACAAAAGCGGCAGAATAAGCTGAAAAAGTTTTTTTTCCATGATGTATAGATTTCAATCGTGAGAATAGGGAAAAGGGGATTTTTTTAATAACAGGTATAAACGTGCTATTTGTGGGTTAAGGTGTGAAGGTAATTCAGTAGCTGAGGTGTTTAGATAAAAACTCATCAGCGAAAAAAAAGCAGCTTCTGTACCTGAACAGAAAGCTGCTTTTTAGTTTCGAAGGATGTTTACCCGGCAGTTTTCAGGCCTGATTAGCTCAGGCTAAAAGTTGCGCCGTTGTACATCAGCGGTGAGCTGAGCATAGATACCGGGCTGTCAGAGTTATCGTTGCGGTTCCGGGTGCGTGTTCCGCTGCTGTTACTTCCTGATGAGGAGCGCTGTGGCGTTGCCTGTGTTCCGGAACTGCCGCCGCCCCTGCTACGGCCGGCCTCACCCTGACTGCTGCTGCCACTGTTGCGGTTTCCGGTTGAAGGCGTGTTGTTGTTTCCTCTTGTACGTGGTGGCGTTGCCTGCGTTGAAGAAGGTGCGGGCCTGCGAATTACGGAAGGTGTGGCGGATCCGCCCCGTGTGCGCCGGTCAATGCTGGTCGGCTGAGTGCCGCCCCCGCGGGAGCGTACAGATACAGGGTGTGCGTCAGGGCCGAAATCGTTGCCGCGAATTCTGGTGCGGGTATCACCAGCCAGGCCGCTGCTTCCGGTTCGGTTGCTGCGGATGTTGTTCACATTGCCCCGGTGTACACCGGAGGCGCGCGGACCTCTCACGATATCTGTATTTCCAGACCCGATATTCCAGTTGTTGTACACGATTATGTAGCGACTTCCAAACCACCAGGGGTTATTGAAATGAGCCCAATGACGGTATCTCATGTGGGGAGGGAATGCATAAACACCGTAATAGCTGAAAAAGAAGGGATCATACAGCATAGCATGATGCCAGTAGGGATCGTAGAAATAGCCGGAGCCGAAACCGTAGCCAATAAAAGGAGTTCCCCAATGAAAGCCGATTGAGGCGTGATGCCGGTTCCAGTTATAACTGCGAAACTGCAGGTCGGCATCGAAAACACCGTTATAATAGCCAAGGGCATAAGCGTTTTCTTCCTCACGTGAATAAAAGGAGCTGTACGCATCTGAAGTGTACGGACTCAGGGCTTGCCCGGCAGAGTTCCAGCCACGGGGCCTCTCAATGGTTTCAAGCTGGGTGTAACAGCCCGAAAGAAAAAGTACCGCTGCAAGGGAGCCAATTAAAAATGTCGTTTTCATGATATTACCTCGTTGAGTTGTGCAGCCTTAAACTGAGTGAATCAGTTTTTGTTCCGTATATCCCGTTAACGTCAGTATTCGGATTATGATGTGCCAACGGTAAGACTCATTTTTATTCTGTTTTCAAACTAATTGTTTTCGCATGTAATAGCAAAAAGACACACAGGTACAATAAACAAAAAAGGGATTCGGAAAGGTCCGAATCCCAAAATTTTTATCTAATACTTACGATTGAAACAAAGTGACTCAGCCTAACCGAGGTAAGCGCGCAGCGCCATGCTTCTGTTGTGATGGCGTAACTTCCTGAGGGCCTTCTCTTTAATCTGGCGCACACGTTCACGGGTAAGATCGAAACGCTCTCCGATTTCCTCAAGGGTGAGGGAGTGCTCACGGCCAATGCCGAAATACAGGCGGATAACCTCAGCTTCGCGGGTGCTCAGCTTGGATAATGCCCGCTCGATTTCAACTTTGAGCGACTCGCTCATCAGCTCAAGATCGGGGTTTGGTGTTTCCTCGTTTTCAAGAACGTCGAGAAGCCTGTTGTCTTCACCCTGCGCAAATGGCGCGTCAACGGAAAGGTGACGTCCGGAAATTTTGAGCGTATCGGCAACTTCAGATACAGTCATATCCAAAGATTCGGAAAGCTCTGCCGCTGACGGAAGCCGCTCGTACTCCTGCTCCAGTTTGGAGAGCTCTTTACCAATTTTGTTGAGTGCGCCAACCCGGTTCAGCGGCAGGCGTACGATACGGCTCTGCTCGGCAAGCGCCTGCAGAATGGACTGGCGAATCCACCATACGGCGTAAGAAATAAACTTGAAACCGCGGGTTTCATCAAAACGCTTGGCTGCTTTTATCAGCCCAAGATTTCCTTCATTGATCAGATCGCCCAGGGATAGCCCCTGATTTTGATACTGCTTGGCTACAGACACAACGAAACGCAGGTTGGCCTGCGTTAATTTTTCGAGGGCTTCCTGATCGCCCGCCTGAATGCGTTTCGCAAGCTCAACTTCTTCATCAGGTGTAATGAGACTTACCTTTCCGATTTCCTGTAAATAGCGGTCCAATGATTGCGATTCACGCGTTGATATACCGCTTGGTGCCGGGTTTTTGGGATCTTTTTTCTTTTTCTTTGACACTTAGATATCCGCTTTAAGTTGATTCGAGTTGTGCTTTAGCGATTAACTGATGAATATAAGGCCTTTCAGGGGGCTGAACAAACCTGCTGTGCATTACCTGAAAAGTTGCTTTTACAATTAGTACTGCCATTCATGCATAGAATTTAATTTTAAACGCGGATTGCTGCGTTTACTTGCTGCGCCTGCAATGGCTGTTTTCTTTGGTGAAGCATTCATCAGACAATACGATGCTTTATTTGCCGGAGTACACTGTTTAGTGTGTTTCTTCCGGTTTCTTTTTTTCTGCAAGAAATGAACGGCCTGTGAAAAGGTTTTCAAGGCCGGCCCAATGCATCACTGAAGCGGCAACATCACTGAAGGTCGCCCTTGTGCCCAGTGATTGCCCTTCCAATCCTTTTCCGTAAACGAGCAGTGGCACAAATTCCCGTGCATGATCGGTGCTCACTGTAGTAGGGTCGTTTCCGTGATCGGCAGTTATTACCAGCACGTCGTCATCCTTCAGGTTCGAAAAAAGGGCAGGTATGGCCCGGTCAAACTCTTCGAGCGATCCGGCAAAACCCGCAGGATCGTTGCGGTGGCCAAACAGCTGATCGGTATCGATGAGGTTCACAAATACGAAGCTGTTTTCCGCTGCATGCATCAGGGAAAGCAGCTGAGAGATGCCTTCGGCGTTGCTGTGTGTTTTGCGGTACTGTGTGAAACCGACCCCGCCGAAAAGGTCGATTATTTTGCCGATGGAGTAGGTTTTGATGCCCGCTCCCTGCAGTTCCGACATAATGTTGGGCTCCGGTGCAACCAGCGAGAAATCCTGCCGGTGATCGGTCAGCCGAAAGAACTTACCGGGCTCGCCGGCGAAGGGCCGTGCAATAACCCGCCCGACAGCGTGCTCACCGGTCATGAGTTCTTCGCGTGCAAAACGGCACCAGGCATACAGTTTTTCAAGCGGCACAATATCGGTGTGGGTTGCTACCTGGAAAACGCTGTCGGCGGAGGTATAAACAATGGGCTTGCCGGTTTTTAGGTGCTCTTCCCCGAAATTCCGGATAACATCGGTGCCGGAAAACGGCTTGTTGGCCAGAATACCCGATGTTCCGGTATGCTCAGCAAATGTCTGCGCTATTTCAGCCGGGAAACCTTCGGGATAAGTCGGGAAGGCTTCGGGCATGCGGATACCCGCGATTTCCCAGTGCCCGGTCGTTGAGTCTTTGCCGGCTGAGACCTCCCTCATCTTACCAAAACCACATAGAGAATTCAAAACCGGCGGCACAGTATCAAGGGGGATGATGTTGCCAAGCCCGAGGCGGGTGAAGTTCGGCAGTTCGGGTTTCATGCTGTTAACTACGTGCCCAAGGGTGTTGCTGCCAACATCTCCGTACTGAGCGGCATCTTCCTGATGCCCGCAGCCTACACCATCGAGTATAATCAAATAGAAATTGCTCATTTTAAGTCCCCTGCTGATTTTAGGATGGTTCTGTTCTCTTTTATTGCAGCATTTAGGGCCTTTCGAACAGCCTGAATGCAGTTATATACGTCTGTTTCGCCGGCGGGGATGCAGTATTTTGTAGCAATAAAATCAATATCCGAAGGGTAAACCCTGCCCGCCAGGCCCTGTTCGCGGCTGTGCTGCGCAAAGCGGAGCAGCCACTTATCTGCCTGTTTTTCCTCAGCACGGAGGTAAACCAGGCAGATGCTGTCGGAATGAAAGGCTACCAGCCCGCTCAGTCCGGAACGGGCCGGACCCAGATCAAGGATCATCTGACGCTGAATTTCGTTGGTTTTGCGCAGCGCGTTTCGGGTGCGAAGGATGTGATAGTCAGCCGGGGTAACCATCACCAGCCAGGGTTTTGCCCCCTCCGTTTCGGGCTTTCGGTTTTCGAATTCCTGTTCGAGCACGTGCTCCAGCAGTTCCAGGTTATAGGCACCATGCGGGGTTCCGAGCAGCGGTTCTTCGGGTTTGCCCGTGTGCCCGAAACGCGGCTGCCCCAGCTGCAGGCTCACAACGCGGCACATACTGATGTACATGTGCCGCTGCGATTCCGTGAAACGCAGCGGGTCTTCATCCCAAACCAGCAGCAATCCCTGCCGGAAATCAAGCACATCCATCGGGATGGCGAGCGAGGCCCCGGTTGCGGGCGTTTCCGCCGGATGAAAGCGTTTGGGGTTCCCATTAAAATGAAGCGTAAACCGAGGCTCACCCGATTCAAGGGCCAGCCAGGCTTGTGAGTGTTCAGTCAGTTCCAGACCGGCAGGCAGTTCGTGTATCATGGCGCCGGCGCGAAACACAAGTTGCCAACCGCTTCCGTTTTTGAGTGCAAGCACAGCCCCGCCTTTTTTGGTTAGTGCGGCGGCTTCAACAACAAGCCTTCGCAGCAGCTGACAGCTGTTCATGCGGCCAAGCAGGTTTTGGGATGTTTTTTCCTGCCTTGCCCAGCGCTCTTCCTGCTCCAGCATAAAGCTGAGGTCCAGAAAGGTTTGCAGGATGTTTTCCACCGAGTCGTGATAGGCGGTCACCGTTTCCTCTGCAAGTTCCCCTTCCGCAACAGCCCTGGTGAATTCTGCAACAGAGAGGGCTACGGTTTCCCCGTTATTCACAAATGGAATGAGCAGGAGTGTTTTAACCAGCTGATCCTGCTCGCTGATGTGATGGAGGAGCTTAAGCTGCCGGTTTTCATTTCCGGTGTCAATCAGGGCCGGGTGGTCCAGATCGAGCCAGGGGGTGAGAAAGTGCTCTTTGAAGGTGATGCGGTCCTGAAATACGACCTCCTGCAGGTCGGAGTCTGCGCACTCGAGCACCAGCTGCTCCCGGTTGCGGTTTATCCAGTACATGTAGCTGGTTTGGGCGCCAACCGATGCCCGAAGCAGCCTGAGCAGGTTTCGGGCCGCATCCTTGAAGCGCCGTTTTGCCTGTTTCTCAAGCGTTTTATCCCGGTGGATGTCGTTTGCAGTTGCCAAATCAGATGGTGAGCTGTTGCTCATTTTTTTATTAGATCGTGTTTTCTTTTCGGGTGATGTGCTTCCATACCTTCGCCGACTGCGGGGCTTGGGCAGTTTCTGCCTGTTACCCCGGCTGTGCCGGTTTTGCTACGCCTGAGCCGAAACTTCGGCTGCCAGAGCCTCCGCTTCGTCGATAAGCTTGCCGATGAGCGCCACGCCGGCCTGCCAGAAGGCTTTGTCGTTGATGTCAACCCCCATGCGCGCAGTGAGCACCTCCGGCGATTCTGAACCGCCGGCACTGAGCAGCTCCATGTAGCGGTCAGCAAAGCCCTGCGGTGTGCTGCGGTACTGCTCATACAGCGAAAGCACGAGTAATTCGCCAAAGGCGTAGGCATACACGTAACCCGGCGAGTGCAGGAAGTGCGGAATATAACACCACCAAAGCCCGTAATCGTCACTGAGTTTTACAGACTCCCCGTAGAGTGCGGTTTGTGTTTCCATCCACAGTTCGCTGAACTGCTGCGTGGTAAGTTCGCCTTTTTCGCGGCGGGTAGTGTGGATGGCATTTTCGAAGCGGTTCATTGAGATCTGCCGGAAAACTGTTGCGATGCTGTCGTCAATCTTGCCGCACAGCAAGGCAAGCTTTTCTTTGGGATCGCTGAGCGTTGCCATGAGGTCGCGGAAAACCAGCATCTCCCCGAAAACCGAAGCCGTTTCAGCGGTAGTAAGCGGGGTGCCTGACTGCAGCGGACCGCGCTCGCGCGAAAGGTACTGATGCACGCCGTGCCCAAGCTCATGCGCCAGGGTTTGTACATCGCGCACGCGGCCGTCGTAGTTCATAAATACGTAGGGGTGCACGGAGTCAGCCGTCGAGGCCGAGTAGGCCCCGCCCCGTTTCCCCGGCCTGATGGCGGCATCAATCCAGTTTTTCTCAAAAAAATGCCCGGCAATTTCGCCCATTTTCGGATGGAAGCCGCCGTAGGCCTCAAGCACCATCTTGCGGGCTTCCTGCCAGGTAACGACGGTTTCATTTTGTGCGAGCGGTGCGTAGCGGTCGTAATCGTGCATCTGATCCAGGCCAAGCAGCTTCGCTTTCATCCGGTAGTAACGCTGCACCAGCGGGTAGGCATCGGTTACGGCCTCAACCAGCGATTCCACGGTTTCGTCTTTGATCTCGTTGGAAAGGTTTCGGGAGGTCACCCAGCTCGGGTAGCAGCGCAGCTTATCGTTGGTGCTTTTGTCGGCCAGCAGGGTGTTGAACACAAAGGTGAGCGGCCGGCTCAGCTCCTTGAAGCCCGCCGTGAGGGAGGCCGCGGCCTTGCGACGGGTTTCGCGGTCGGGCGCGTGCATCTTGCTGAGCACCTGCTGCTCGGGCACCTTCTCCCCGTCGAGATCGAAGCGTGCTGCACCGAGGGTTTCATCGAAAAACCGCACCCACGCACGGGCACCGGTCACGGATTTTGCCGAGAGCACCTTTTCTTCGGCCTCGGTAAGCATGTGCGGCTTGTACTTGCGGGAGCTTTCGAGATAGTGCCGGTAAAAGGCGAGCTCAGGGGCATCAATCAGGCTTTGGGCGTGGGCATCATCGAGCGCAAGCCATTCCAGGTCGAAGAAAACGAGCTTCTGCCTGAGTTCAGAGCCCAGCTCGCTCGTTTGCTGAAGCAGTTTGCCCAGAGCGGCATCTTCGGTGTTGGTGCTCCAGTTCAGGTAGGCGTAGGAGCCGATTTTGCTGCTGAGGTCGTTCAGCTTTTCGTAGCCCGCGAGGGCTTCTTTGAGTTCTTCCGCACTAAGGGCTGCGATGCGGCCTTTCCAGCGGGCGGCAAATGCGTCGGCTTCTTCGCCTATGCGCTTCATGTCGCTGGTTAAATTATCGTCGTCGGGAGCCGTGTATAAATCGGACAGGTCCCACCTGATGGTTTCAGCTCCGTGCTGTGTACTCATAAAAAATCGGGTTGATTAGAACAGTTAACGTAAAAAAGGAGATGGTTCCGGACTTGAAGCCTTAATAAATAAAGATCAGTGATCATTCAGAAATGAAGCAAATCGTCAGCCTCTGTTCAGACTATCGGGCGTTTCAGGCATCCGGAATGTATCGGTATCTATTCCTCTAAAGAAAACAAAAATATCACAAATCAAACAGCAGTATCTGTTTTTAAAGCTGTCGTATTTAAGCGGCAGATTAAGTATTTTGCAAGTTAAGCAGTGTTAAAAGCGCTTTCTTGAAGCAGTCGTCCTTCCAAAGGATGTATGCTAAAATGAACGTCCGCAGATGAAAGTTAACGGACGCAGCAATAAGCTGCTTAAAATGCTACAAAACCAATGAATTAGCGTGCTGATTTTCGATTGTTTCCCGGCTGCATCATTTTAAAGGGGGAAAGTTTTTTTGCAGGTATCCTCTTTGTTGCCGAACTGAAATTCAGGCCGCGTTAAATTCAGGCTTTACTATTATTTAAGTCCTATTTACTCACCCAACTCACTACTGCCTTGAAGTCACTTGAAGAATTATTTGGCCCGAATGCAGCCCTTGTCGAAGAATTATTAAAACAATATCAGGAAGATCCGGATTCGGTTCCTGAATACTGGCGCAATTATTTTGACGAATATCTCAGCAAGCTCGGCGACGGTTCTGTTGTGGCCGCTCAGCCTGCTGCACAGGCGAAGGCCGCAACCAACGGTTCAGCGGTTGCACAGCCGCCTGCCCCCAAAGCCCCTGAAGCCAAGGCTGCCCCGGCTGCCAAAGCTGCGAAGAAACCCGCTGAAAAATCTGATGATGTGCGGATCGAGCCTTTGCGCGGTGCTTCAGCGAAAATCGCGGAGAATATGGATGAAAGTCTCGAACTTCCTACCGCTACCTCGCTGCGCGTAATTCCGGTTAAAATGCTGTTTGAAGACCGGAACATCATCAACAAACACCTCACCGAGCGCGGCGAGCCGAAGGCGACCTTCACCCATTTTATCGGCTGGGCGGTTATCCGTGCGCTGAAGGAGGTGCCTTCCATGAACGCCTACTACGATACCGACGAAAAAGGGCGCCCCGTGAAGGTGTACCCCAATGATGTGAACCTCGGCATCGCGATCGACCTGCCCGGCAAGGGCGGCTCCCGCAATCTGGTGGTTGCCAACATCAAGAAAGTTGACAAGATGACTTTCCGGGAGTTCCTGCACGCCTATTACGAGCTGATCGCCCGTGCCCGTAACGGTCAGCTGGATGTGCCCGATTTTCAGGGAACAACCATCAGCATCACCAATCCCGGTACCATAGGCACAGTTTCCTCGCTGCCCCGCCTGATGAAAGGGCAGGGCACCATCGTGGCCACCGGCGCTATGGATTACCCCGCTGAGTTTCAGTCGATGTCCGAAGAGCTGCTGAATCATCTTGGTATCAGCAAGGTGATGACCATGACGAGCACCTACGATCACCGCATCATTCAGGGCGCGGAGAGCGGCATGTTCCTGTCCAAAATTCATACGCTGCTTACCGGCAACGGCGATTTTTACGACTCCATTTTCGCTGATCTGGATATTCCTTACGATCCGATTCCGTTTGGACGCGATAATTACTCCGGACTCATTGGCGGCAATGCCGACAATCTTGCCGCTACCAAAAAGGCTGTTTCGGTACTCAATCTCATCAATATGTACCGCACGCACGGGCATGTGTTGGCCAACATCAATCCGCTGAAGCACGGCCCCGGCCATCATCCCGAGCTGGATTACGAGTATCATGGCCTCACCATGTGGGATATGGACCGCGAGTTTTACTGCGGCGGTCTCGGCGGCCTCGAAAAGGCACCGCTTCGCGATATCGTGAGCCTGCTGCGCGATACCTATTGCGGCAAAATCGGCGCCGAGTACACGCATATTCTGAACCTGAGTGAGCGCAACTGGCTCACCGACAGCATGGAAAGCACGCTGAACGTGCCGGATCTCGATAAAGAAGACCGCCGCCTCATCCTCAAGAAACTCAATCAGGCATCTGCGTTTGAGGAGTTCCTCCACAAGAAATACATCGGCCATAAGCGCTTCTCGCTGGAAGGAGCTGAGTCGGTAATCCCGACCATCAACCACATGCTTGAGCGGGCCGGCGGTTACGGTGTTGAGGAAGTCGTTTTCGGGATGGCACACCGCGGCCGTCTGAACGTGCTCGTGAACATTATGGGCAAATCTTATAAGCAGATTTTTTCTGAGTTCGAAGGAAATATCGATCCCGACAGCGCGCAGGGCTCCGGTGATGTGAAATATCACCTCGGTACCCGCAGTATTTTCAAAACAGCTGACGGCAAAGAAATCAAGCTTGAGCTGATGCCCAACCCCTCGCACCTCGAATCGGTGAATCCGGTTGTGGAAGGAGCGGTGCGCGCCAAGCAGGACCTCATCAGCGAGAACAATGAGGACAGCGGCAGCAAGGTTATCCCGCTGCTCATCCACGGGGATGCCGCCTTCGCCGGACAGGGCGTTGTGGCCGAAACCCTCACCATGTCGCAGCTGAAGGGCTACAAGACCGGCGGTACCATCCATCTGATTATCAACAATCAGATCGGGTTCACAACCCTGCCGCAAGACGGCCGCTCAACACGCTACGCCTCCGATCTGGCCAAGATGATTCTGGCCCCGATTTTCCACGTAAATGGCGACGACCCCGAAGCCTGTGTTCATGCCATGAACCTCGCCCTCGACTACCGTCAGCGTTTCGGAAAGGATGTGGTGATCGACCTCATTTGCTACCGCAAGCACGGCCACAATGAGGGCGACGAGCCCGCATTCACACAGCCGGGCCTGTACCGCGAAATTAAGGATCACCCGCAGGTACGCGAAATTTACACGCAGGAGCTGCTTCGCAAAAAAGAACTCTCGCAGGAGGAAGTTGACGAAATCTTCAAAGAGTTCGACGAAATTCTCGAGCAGGCTTTCAATGATGCCAAATCGCTGCCAAGCTATCAGATCGGCGAGAAAGACACCTTGCGGAAGTACAGCAGCCAAAGTGAACGCAATAAGGTAACCAATACCTCAATTGATTCGCAGAAGCTGATTGATATTGCATACAAAATCAATACGGTTCCGTCTGATTTTGATGCCAACCCCAAACTGCTGCGCATTCTTGCCAAACGCAGTGAAATTGTGGAGAAAAACCAGAAGAAAATCGATTGGGGCTACGGCGAAGCGCTGGCTTTCGGCAGTTTGCTGGTGCAGGGCGTGCCGATTCGCCTTGCCGGTCAGGATTCTGAGCGCGGTACTTTTTCCCACCGGCACGCCGTGCTGCACGGTACCGAAACGAGTCAGAAGTTCACGCCGCTTAACCATCTTGATGAGGGGCAGGCGAAGTTTCAGGTGTACAACAGCCTGCTGAGTGAGTTCGCGGCCCTTGGCTATGAATTCGGCTACAGCGCATCGCGGCCGGAATCGCTGGTGCTTTGGGAAGCTCAGTTCGGCGATTTCGTGAACGGCGCGCAAATCATCATCGATCAGTACCTGTCGTCGTCTGAAACCAAATGGCGGCAGACCTCAAGCCTGATGATGCTCCTGCCGCATGGCTATGAAGGTCAGGGCCCGGAGCACTCCTCGGCTCGTATTGAGCGCTTCCTGCAGCTTTGCGCGGAAGACAACATGCGCATCTGCAACTGTACGACCCCGGCGCAGCTGTTCCACCTGATTCGCCGTCAGGCCCTTTCGCCCAACAAGAAGCCAACCATTCTGTTCACACCGAAGAGCCTGCTGCGGCACCCGCTGGCAGTTTCCAGCACCGAGGAGCTGGCAAACGGCCGCTTCAACTACGTTTTAGGTGATGCTGAGGTGAATGCTTCTGATGTGCGCAAAATCGTGTTCTGTTCCGGCAAGGTGTACTACGACCTGTACAACAAGCGCAAGGAAACGGAAGCCAAAGATATCGCGCTCGTGCGCATCGAGCAGTACTACCCGTTCCCGGATGCAGACGTGCGCGCGGAGATCAGTCAGTACCCGAACCTCAGGGAAATTGTGTGGTGTCAGGAAGAGCCGCGCAACATGGGCGCATGGACCTACATCCGCTCCCGCTTTGAGTACGACCTGAAAGATGACTACCAAATCAAATACGCGGGCCGTTTCCCGTCGGCTTCCCCGGCTGCCGGAACCATGAAACTGCACACCGCCGAGCAGGAAAAACTTGTGGCCGAAGCCCTGAAGTAATTCAGGTTTCGAAAAACATCACCCTATAAACAAAGCCCCGTTGCCAAGAGCGACGGGGCTTTGTTGTTTTTTTGGAAGGGTGATGGAGCCGGGATTTTATGCAATTTGGAAGTTCGATTTCCAAATTACATAAAAGTGAAGCGTGCTGTCATTCGGCGTCTTCCGTTTCCTCAGTAAATATGGCCGGAAGTGCAGAACCGGTGAGATGTGTGAAGCCTGTTATCCGGATGTCCAGCTGCTCGTACTGCTCGTCACCGCCGTAGATAAGATGCAGACGGGATTCGGGCTGTATTTTTTGAAATTTAGCAAGGCCTTTGAAATAATCTTTTGTGATGGTTTTGCCGCTCTTGATTTCGCAGGCGTGCAGACTGCCGTTGCGCTCAAAAAGCAGGTCAATTTCGTTTTGATTCGAATCCCGCCAAAAATAAAGGTCAGGCTTTTCGCCGGCATTCGACAGGAATTTCCGGAACTCAAGAAGCACGAGGTTTTCAAACAAGGCGCCCCGCATAAAGTGGAGCTCGGCATCAGCCTGCCTGCGAAGCCCGAGCAGACTGCAGAGCAGGCCCGTATCACAGAAGTACAGTTTTGGTGATTTTATTACCCGCTTGTTGAAATTTTTGAAGTAAGGCGGCAGCCGGAAAACGATAAATGAAGCTTCGAGCAGTCTGATCCACGCTTCGGCAGTGTGGTTGCTGATGCCGGCATCGGCAGCGAGGCTGTTCACGTTCAGGAGCTGCCCCGCACGGCCTGCAAGCAGCATCAGAAATTTCCGAAACTGATTCAGGTTGGCAACATTCTGAAGCTTACGCACATCCCGCTCAATGTAGGTTTGAATGTAGGCCGGATAGAAGTCGGCAGGATGAATGTCCTGATCGAAAATGCGGGGGTAACCGCCGTAAAAAATAAGGCGCTCCCAGTTTTGTGGCTTTTCTCCCTGATGAAGCTCCCGGGCTGAAAACGGCATCAGGTAAAGCAGTGCGACCCGCCCGGCAAGAGATTGGGAGATTTGCTCCATCATCAGAAAATGCTGCGATCCGGTGAGCACATACTCCCCGTTGATCCCGCGTTCATCCGTGAAAACCTGCAAGTACGAGAACAAGTCCGGCACGTTTTGAATCTCGTCCAGAATGACGCCCTTTTGGTAGCGTTCAAGAAATCCGCGGGGGTCAGAAGCGGCAAATGCTCTTGTTTCGGGGAGTTCAAGATTAACGTAGGCATAAGCCGGAAACAGTGCCCGGAGGAGCGTGGTTTTCCCCGATTGCCGCGGACCAAGCACGGCAAGCATCGGAAACTTTTTAATTAGGCCGGAAATTTTTCGAGTGAGGTCTCTTGCGATCATTTTTATGCAATTTGGAAGTTCAATTTCCAAATTACATAAAAAAATTGATTTCAGCCTTTGATTATCCCGGAAGGAGTAACCCGCGGACTGCCCGGCTGATTTGATTCGATTCGCCCGTACAACTCCCCCGTTTTTGTTCTTGCATTCACAGCACAGTTTCAGGATTATAGGAGGCTTCTTACCAAATTTTTTGATGCGTCCGCTGCCTGACCGGTTTGGGATGCCTTCACCCGAAAACCTACCATGAGAATTTTACACACGGCCGACTGGCACCTCGGCAAGCGGCTGGATCGCTTTGAGCGGCTCGATGAACAGCGGCAGGTGATGCAGGAAATCTGCGACATCGCCGAAGCGCAGAAGGCCGATTTGGTGCTGATTGCCGGCGATTTGTTCGATACCTTCAACCCGCCAACGCAGGCGACCGAGCTGTTTTACAAGACGCTGAAACGGCTTTCAGCCGACGGCCGCCGGGCTGTGGTGGCCATCGCGGGCAATCACGACTCCGCCGACCGCATCGCCGCGCCTGATCCGCTTGCGCGGGAGTGCGGCATACTGCTGGCCGGCTACCCCGACAGCGTGATTCCGGTTTTTGAGCTGGGCAGCGGGCTGCGCATCCTCAAAAGCGAACCCGGATTTGCGGAGCTTGCCTTGCCCGGGGTTCAGGCGCCGGTGCGCATCCTCCTCGCACCCTACGCGAACGAGCAGCGCCTCAGGACCTTTCTCGGGCTCGAGGCGCCGGAGCAAAACCTGCGCGATCAGCTCGCAGCCCGCTGGAAGGCGCTGGCCGACACGCACTGCGACGAGGTTGGGGTAAATCTGCTGGTTGCGCATCTTTTTTTTACGCCGGCAAGCGGTGAAAAACTGGAAGAGCCCGAGGATGAGAAGCCGGTGCTGCACGTGGGCGGGGCGCAGCAGCTGTACGCCGATGCCATCCCGCCGCAGGTTCAGTACACCGCTTTGGGGCACCTGCACCGCTATATCGAAATCCGGAAGGGCGAGCGGCCGGTGGTGTACAGCAGCAGTCCGCTGAGCTACAGCTTCAGCGAGGCCGAGCAGCAAAAGTATGTGGTGATGATCGATGCCGAACCCGGCCGGCCGGTGCGCACGGCGCGCATCCCCCTGCAATGCGGGCGCCCGCTGAAGCGCCTCCGGGCGACGGGCATGGACGAGGCGCTGCACGTGCTTCGCGAGAACGCGCAGGCGCTGGTGGAGCTGAGCCTCACAACCGAGACTTACCTCAACGCCGCCGAGACGCGGCAGCTGCACGATGCGCACGAGGGCATCGTGGCCATCATCCCGAATGTGCGGCAGCAGGATGCGGCCCCGGAGGAGGAGGCCGGCCTGATCGACCTGCAGCGCCCGATGGAGGAGCTGTTCGCCGACTACTTCCGGAGCAAAAACGCAAACCTTGATCCGGGGGAAGGCCTCATGGCGCTCTTCCGCGAAATCCGGTCGGGTGCGGCCGAAAGGGAGGGCGGCCAATGATTCCCCAAAAACTCACGATTGAAGGCCTGTACTCGTATCAGGCCGCCCAAACCATTGATTTTACGCGCCTGATCGAATCGCAGCTGTTCGGCATATTCGGCACGGTAGGCTCGGGGAAGTCCTCGATTCTCGAGGCCATCGCCTTCGCGATTTACGGGCAAACCGAGCGCCTCAATCAGGCCGACGGGCGCAACTACAACATGATGAACCTCAAATCGAACCGGCTGCTCATCGATTTTGAGTGCATCAATGCGAAGCTGGAACACTGGCGCTTTGTGGTGGAAGGGAAGCGGAATTCCCGGCAGTTTGAGAAGGTGAACACCTTCAGCCGCCGCATCCTGAAGCAGGAAGAAGGCGGGAGATGGACCCCGGTTGAGGACGCCAATCCGGATGACATCATCGGGCTGAGCTACGACAACTTCCGGCGGACCATCATCATCCCGCAGGGGAAATTTCAGGAGTTCCTGCAGCTTGGCGCAACCGACCGCACCCGCATGCTGAAAGAAATTTTTGATCTGGACCGCTTCGAGTTCAGCATGCAAACGGGCGCCCTCATCAATCGCGAAAAAGAACGAAGCGAAAACCTGCGGGGTCAGCTGAAGCAGCACGAAGGGCTGGACGAAGCCTCCATCACCCTGCAAAAAGAAAAACTTGCCGCACTTGAGGAGGCCGTTCAGACGTCGGATCAAACGCTGGGGAGGCTCAGGAAGGAAGAAAGCCGGCTCGCGCTCATTCAGCAGAAAGCCGAGATGCGGGAAGAGCTGGCGCGGAAGTTGGCCGAAATGGAGGCGCGCGGCGCGGAAATCGAAGATGCTGAAACGCAGCTCAAAGCCTACGAAGCTTGTGTGCGGATTTTTGCTGAGCCGGTGCGTACGGCGGAGCGGCTGCGCGCCGAGCGGGACGGGCTGCAGGCGAGCTTTGATGCGCTGAGCGCTGAGCAGCGCAAAGTAGCAGGTGAGCTGGGTGCCGCGGTTCAGGCACTGGATGAAATCCGGCCGGAGTGCGAAAAGCGGGATCTGCGGCAGCGGGAGGCTGATGACCTCAGCGGCATGCTGCGAATCAGGGACGAAATGGAAAGTCTCGACGGGCTGAAAGAGAAGGTGGGCGCGAAAAAGAAACAGACACAGGAACTGGCAGCAAAAGCTGAAGCGGCGAAAGGAGCTTTGGATGCGCTTCAGGCAAAGCTGCGCGAAATGGAGGAAACGGCGCCTGACATGGCCAAGCTGGCCGAAATCAGGAACTGGTATGTGCTGCGGCACGGGCATAAGATTCAGCTGGATAAAGCAACAGATGAGGCGAAAGCGGCTCAGGCGGAGCTTGAAAAATGCCGGGAATCCTTCAGGCGCGGCTGTGAGAAAATGGAGGTGAGTCTGGGAATTAAGGCTCAAGCCGATGCCGGAACAGCAGAGCTCATCGCGCTGCTGATGCAGGAAGAGGGGCAGACCGGCCGGGACCGCGTGCAGGCTGCGCAGCGGTGTGAGCAGCTGGCGGTTCAGGTAAAGCTGGAAGATTTCGCCGGCGCGCTGGAAGAGGGTAGGGCGTGTCCGCTGTGCGGGGCGACCCATCATCCCGAGCCGCTGCACGGCAAAAGTGCGGCGCAGCTGAAGCATGCCCGGGACGTCCTCAAAAAGCTGGACGAGCGCCTGGAGGAAATCAGGAAATTCACGCGCGGCTTTGACAAGCTCGGGGGGCAGCTCGAAACGGCTAAAACGCAGCTCGACAAGCTGCAAACAAAAGTCCGGGACGCGCAGGGCGTACTTACGGAGCATCTTTCGGCTTTTGTCTGGAGCGGATTTGACCCGGAGGACCGGGCTCAGCTCGACGCCGCATTCAGGGCTGCTGAGGCGCATCAGGCGGGCTACAGACAAGGGCGGGCCAAGCGGGATGCGGATGAGAAAACCCTCAGAGGGCTTCAGGAAGAGCTGGAAACGCTGAAAGCCGACACGCAAAAACTTCAGGAGCAGGCCGGAAAATTTGAGGCAAACATCGAAGCGGAAATCCGGCAGCTGAAGGTGCTTCAGTGGCCGGATTATGGCCTGGTGCCATCCCCCGAAATCAAAAAACAGCGCGATCAGATTCTGGAAAAACGCAGCAATACGGTCGAAGCTTTTGATAAACTGGAAACCGCGGTGCGTAAATTCGAAAACCGTCAGGGTGAAATAAAGGGCAGCCTCGAAGTGGTAAAGCGCGATTTGGGGGCGAGGTCAGCGGAGTGCAAGGCAGCGGAAAAAACGCTTCAAAAGCTGATTTCGGACAGCGAATATGCCGGTCTTGCTGCCGTGAAGCAGGTGCTTGACCTCCGGCTCGATGCGGAAAAGCTGCGCGGGGAAATCTTGGCATTCAGAGAAAGGCGCAGCAGCATCAGGGCCAAACTTAGCGAGCTCGAAGCCGAAACCGGCGGTCAGGAGTTTGATGCCGAAGCCTTCGAAGCACTAAGGCAGCAGCTGAAGGAGGAGGAAGCGGCGCACCAAAATGCCGTTAAAGAGCTGGGAGCGGCCCAAAAAGAGCTGGTGAGGCTGGAAAAGAATTTGGGGGAGAAACGTGAACTGGAGCAGCAGCTGGCGCAGTCGGAGCACCGCCTCGGCGACCTGGATACGCTGCGAAAGCTGTTCGCCCGAAGCGGCTTTGTGGAGTACATCTCGACGGTGTACCTGCGGCAGCTGTGCGAGGTTGCCAACCGGCGCTTCTACAAGCTCAGCCGGCAGCAGCTGCGGCTGGAGCTCTCGGCCGACAACAAATTCGAGGTGCGGGATTTCCTCAACGAAGGGCGGCTGCGCAGCGTGAAGACGCTCTCCGGCGGGCAGACCTTTCAGGCCTCGCTTTGCCTCGCGCTGGCGCTTGCCGAAAGCGTGCAGAGCCGCAGCAAAAGCCGGCAGAACTTTTTCTTTCTGGATGAAGGCTTTGGTTCACTCGACCGGGAATCGCTGCAAACGGTATTTGCCACGCTCAAGTCGCTGCGGGAGGAGAGCCGGGTTGTGGGCATCATTTCGCACGTGGAAGAGCTGCAGCAGGAGATCGATGTTTTTCTCAAAATCGGAAACGATGCACAGCGGGGCAGCAGGGTTTACCCAAGCTGGCAGGGGCTCCCGGGTTAGGGCAGGCAGCGGGGCGGGGTAAGGAATCATCATCACACAAAACACAAAAAGCACAAAATTATGGAAAAGCTTTTTCTGGAGAACATCCGCACAATTCTGGTGCGCGATTTGGGGAAACTCATTGCTGAGGTGCAGGCCTATGAACATGAAGCTGACCTTTGGGAGCTTCGCGGAGATATCAGCAATAGTCCCGGCACGCTGTGCCTGCATGTGGCGGGGAACCTGAACCACTTTGTCGGGGCCTGGCTGGGTGATACGGGCTATGTGCGCGAACGGGAGCGGGAGTTTACGGAGAGGGGCGTAAGCCGGCAGGAAATCATAGCCCGCCTCGTGCAGACCCGCAGCATGGTGGATGAAGTGCTGCGCCGCCTGCCTGCCGAAAAGGCCGCCGCGCCCTACCCCGAAGACAAATTCCCGGACAACCCCGACACGGCATTTCTGCTGATTCACCTCACCGGCCATCTCACCTACCATCTCGGTCAGGTGAACTACCACAGGCGTATTGGGAGGAATTGAGCCTTTTTTGGTCTGAGCGTTTATTTGAGGGGTTTTTATAATCGAATTTCACGGTACGTGTTCTGTTTATACCGTGAAAATCGGTTATATTGTGTGCGATTTTCACGGTGTTATAATCAGGTTTACCGTGAAAAGTGATTATGTTAAGTACGATTTTCACGCTATAAATGAGAGGTTGTTTTAAGAAGTGAACCTTCTAAATTATTCCTAAAACCAACACATGAGTATAACCTTATATCCGCGCACAAAGCAGGCTAAACTGGAAGAGTTGATTATTGATTATCCGGTGGTAGCAATTGTGGGGGCTCGCCAGGTTGGCAAAACAACTATGGCGCGACAAATTGCTGCAAGAAGGCAATCCAAACCCCTCTGGCTTGATATGGAATCACCGAGGGATGTTTCTAAGCTTCAGGAAGCAGAGTTATACTTTGCGAATCATACGGATAAGTTGGTCATTTTAGACGAAATTCAGCATAAACCTGAGCTTTTTGAGGCGATTAGAAATAGCGCAGATAAAGTTCAGCGAAACGGACGCTTTCTTATTCTGGGGTCAATTTCTATGGAGTTAATTAGGCGCGCATCTGAAATTCTGTCAGGGCGGATTAGTTTTGTAGAGCTTCATACGTTTACTTTGGATGAAGTCGGAGGGCAGGAAGCTCAAAATAAACTTTGGTTTAGAGGTGGGTTTCCAAGGGCTTTTTTAGCAAGAAATGATGAAATTGCTATGCAGTGGCATCGTCATTTTATTTACACATACGTACAACGTTTTCAAAACTTTCAGGCCCTGAATACTGATTACACCAAACTTCGTGAATTTCTGCTTTTACTCGCCCAACAGCAGGGCACACATCTTAATCAGGAAACGCTCGGGCGCTCACTTGGGGTGAGCCGGAGTACGGTAAACCGGTACCTGCATTATCTGGAGCATGCCTACATCATCCGTCTGCTCAGGCCGTGGTCAACCAACGTAGGGAAACGTATGGTGAAAGCGCCCAAGGTTTATGTGCGCGATTCCGGCTACTTTCACTCGCTGCTTGATATCGATTCTTTCGATGATTTGCAGCTAAACATAGCTGTTGGCGGTTCGTGGGAGGGCTTCGTAGTTGAGCAGACTATGGCCGTGATGCCGCCTGCCTGCAAGCTGTATTTTTCGCGCACGCATCACGGGGCGGAGGCCGATATGGTTCTTGTGCGCCGCGGTAAGCCTGTAGCCTGTGCGGATGCAAAGCGGAGTCAGGCGCCAAAACTTGAGAAAGGCTTCCTCAATGTGATTGAGGATAACGATACCCCGCAGAATTTCATGATTATTCCGGCTGACGAAGACTACCCCGTACACCGGAGTGTGCAGGTTACCGGTTTGCAGAAATGGCTGGATTTTGTGAAGACGCAGATCTGAGTTAGGGCCGGAAGCCCATCACCCTAAAAAGCAAAAGTCTGCATGGGAGCAGACTTTTGCTGTTGCTTATAAATTCAAATCCGGAGTCCTGTTCCATCAGTCCCCCCCTTAAATCCGTTCGCGGGTCATGAGTTTGCCGAGCTGTGGCGGGCGGAAGCTTTTGATTTTTTCGAGCAGGGCTGCCGGCTCGGTGTCGTGCACGAAAATGTGCCGGTGCGCTTCGCGGATGAAGCCGTTTTCGAGCATGGTTTGGGCAAGGGCAAGCAGCGGGTCGTAAAAGCCGCCGGTGTTGAGCAGGCCGATCGGTTTCTGATGGAGGCCGAGCTGCGCCCAGGTGAGCATCTCGAAGAGCTCTTCCATAGTGCCGAAGCCGCCGGGCAGGGCGAGGATGGCATCGGCTTTTTCGTACATCATCAGCTTGCGCTCGTGCATGGTTTCGACCATAATGAGCTCGGTGAGGCCGTGATGTGCAACTTCCCGCTGCTCGAGGAAGTGCGGGAGGATGCCCGTAACCCTGCCGCCGGCCTGCAGTGCGCCGTCGGCTACGGCGCCCATCACCCCGACTTTTGCGCCGCCGTAGATAATGCCCATGCCAAGCCCGGCAATCAGCCGCCCGGTTTCTGCTGCTTTTTCGCAATAAACGGGCTGCGTGCCGGCTGATGAGCCGCAATACACGGCAACGGTTGAAATAATACTCATGAGAAAAATGGTTTTGATTGAGGTGAGAGGGCTGCAAAATACTGTAATGGGGAATGCAGCGAAACTGCTAAATTTGGGTGATTTGTTTCATACTAAGCTGCTTTTTTATAGCTTACTCAAAATTATAAAACTGTTCACAAACCGGATTACTGCATGATTTGGGGAGATTATCCGCTGGAAATCGACGAAGTGAAATCACTTAGTCTCGATGATGTGCTGAACGTGCATCTCAGGCGGAATGAATCAGAAATATGGCTTGCTTTTGACAGAAACCGGGAGCCGCAACTTTCTATTAATGATGAAGATGACGGTGAAGATGCCGGCAGTGAGCAATCGGCCGAAAAGGTTTTTGACAACACCGATTATGATGTTCATACGGTTGAGGAGCATAAGTGGACGAGATGGCGGCTGCGTTCAAAGAAGCCCGTGCTGAATGTTGCCCCGGCTTTTCCGAACCTCCCGTTTGTGGTACATCCCGAACACAATTACCAGCTTGCGCCGGGTGCCGAAACCCGCCTTTTTATGCGGATTCCTGTTGCGGTTGCCATATCAGACCAAAGCGACAACAACCTGAAGCTTACCGAAATCAACTCGGTTGAAATGGTGAAAACCTGGTTCGGTACATTTGAAAGCGGTGAGGTGTGCTACTGGGTGAAAACCGTTGCGTCACTAAAAGTTCGCCCGGAAATGGTTCGGGCACACCGCTGTTACTGCCCTGTGCTTATCAAAAATGAATCTGAGGATTTCCTGCACATCGATAAAATCTGCCTGCGGGTCGAGCGGCTTTCAATTTTTGAGCAGGACGGCATGCTGTGGTCTGATCAGATGACCGTAGTGCACAAAGGCGGAGACAGCTTAAGCGATCTTTCCGTCGAAGGCAAACCTCCGGCGGAGGCAGCAGGGGCAAAATTGCTGGCACGGCCGCGAAACCCGGCTCGTAAGGGTTTTGCTTTGCGCACCTTCAGAGCGCTGAACCCGATGCCCATGCTCAATGCCTTTTGAGATCATGAAAACTTCTTTGTGCTCATTCAACGCTATTATTTATGGAATTTTGGAATTACACCCTTGATATAGAAGTACTTGTACGGTCTTCATTGCTCATCTTTCTCGGCATCCCGATACTGGGACTGTTCCGGAAATGGATTCGCAATTTCGTTACCGAGAAATACAGCCCGCACTATGCGATGCTGTTTTCCAAGATTTTTTTCTACATCGGCTTTACCATGATCATGATTCTGGTGCTGCATGAGTTTGGCTTCAGCCTGGGGCCTTTACTCGGTGCGGCGGGTATTTTGGGAATCGGGATTTCATTTGCCTCACAGACGAGCCTCTCCAATATCATCAGCGGTTTTTTTCTGATTGGTGAGAAGCCGTTTCAGGTAGGGGATATTGTTAAGGTGAATGACATTGTGGGAGCCGTGATGAGCATCGATACGCTGTCCGTCAAAATCCGGGTTTTTGACAACCATCTGGTGCGCATCCCCAATGAAACCATGCTGAAATCGCCGGTTACTAATTTTACGCGTTTCCCGATCCGGCGGGCTTCCATCAAAGTATCGGTGGCTTACAAGGAGAATCTTGATCGGGTAAAGAAACTGCTGACCCAGATTGCCGATGAAAACCCTTTTGTGTTGCAGGAACCCGCACATGCGATTCACTTTGATTCATTCAACAGCTCATCGGTAGATCTGGTGCTGAGGATTTGGGCTCAGAAGGAAGACTTTATTAGCATGACGACATCCATTAACATGGAAATTAAGAAACGGTTTGACGAAGAAGGTATCGAAATTCCCTTCCCGCATGTTACGGTTTACACCGGCGATGTCACCAAACCTTTCCCGATTTCTATGCAGGCTGAAGCTCTGGCTCCCGCCGGCTCTGAAACCCTGCCGTCAAAATCCTGAAAGGAGGATCTGCTCATGTTCACTTATGTTGTAACCATCCACATTCAAAAAGATGCAGAAGCGCGCTGGGTAGCGTGGATGAAGGAAGAGCACATCCCCGAAGTGCTCAAAACCGGCCTTTTTTACGACTGCCGCATGTGCCGCTCCGAAGCGGAGCAGCAGCCGGGCTGCACGACCTACCGGATGTTCTACGCGCTGAAAAGCCGTGCCGCCTTTGACACCTACGAAAAAGACTTTGCCCCGGCGCTTCGGCAGCATGCTTCAGAAGCCGGTTTTAGCGGACTCTTCACCGCTGAGCGGGATTTGCTCGAAACCCTTCACACTTTTACATAGTGAAGAGTTTCCGGTGCGCCTGTCAGCGACAAAGCTGAAACTTACAACTCACATCAACTCATAAAAAAAGCTCCCGCCTCGAAGTGAAGCGGGAGCTTTTTTTGATACGGTTTCCGGACAAAACCCGGATGCTGTTGTTTTATTTCACCAGCATCATTTTGCGGGTTTGTACGAAGTTTCCGGCACGCAGGCGGTAGATGTAAATACCGCTTGAGAGGTTCGCGGCGTCGAAGGTAGCGCCGTGATTGCCGGCATTTTGCAGCTCGTTGATGAGCACTGCAACCCGCTGACCCTGAACATTAAACACCTCGAGCGTTACCTGCGCAGCTTCGGGCAGGGCGTATTCAATCCTTGTTGTAGGGTTGAAGGGGTTCGGGTAGTTCTGGTTGAGGATAAACTCAGTTGGCATTTCCGTTTCCGGCTCGGTAGAAACATCGGTGAGCACGGTGAGGAACAGGTTTACGGTGCGCTGCGGCTTGGCAGGATCGTTGCTGTTCACGAGCATGGTTGCGGTGTAGTCGCCCGCTGGTACGTTACCGCGGAAGCGTACCGTAATTTCACGGGTAACGCCCGGCTCAACGCTGCCGGTACGTACCGGGAAGAGAATCCAGATCGGGAAGCTTTGGGTTTCGCCCCGAAGCTCGACCGGAACAGCGGTGTAGCCGTCTTCTGCCGGCGCATCGCCAATCGGGCGGTTGGTTGTTTCTACGAAGTCTATTTCGTAGCTCAGCAGGCTGCCTCCGGCATTCCGGATGGTCATAGGTACGCCAACGAGTCCGCCGGGAGCTACTTCAGCCAGTAGCTGTGCGCGGTTCAGGCGAATATCAGGCGCTCCGGCGGCGCTGCCGTTCAGCGCGATTTCGAAGCTGTGGCTGGCCGGGTCGTCGGTTTCAATTACGAGCAGGCTTTCGAGGGTTTCGGTTTGGGTCGGGTCGTAGGTGACCGTGAGCACTGCGCTGCCAAGGGGCGGAACGGTCATCTCTTCGTTGAAACTAAACCCGATTCCGGGGTTATCGGAGCTCACAGAAGTAAATACCAGCGGTGCCCGGCCTGTATTGGTGAATTCAATATCGAGGCTTTGCGGCCAGTTGAGGTAAACCAGGCCGAAATCGAGAGCATCAGCATCGGCTGCTACCTGTGGTGTGCCGCCAACGGCTTCAATGCTGACCGGTATGCGAACCAGCGTATTGCTGAAGTCATTGTTGAGAATCACGATCTCGGTTGAGTAGGTGCCGTTTACGAGAAGGTCTCCGTCGATGGTTAAGGAAACTTCCTGACTGCTGCCGGGCGCGATTGTTGCCGCAGCCGGAGCCGGGCTTACCCACTCAGGCAGTGCTTTTCCGATATGAACGGCCTTAAAGCTTTGCGCAAAAGGTGTACGGAAAGCAATCTGAAGGGCATCCTGATTGTTGCGGGGCTGAATGCCAACGGTAGCACGGTCGGTAACCCCGCTCATGTTCAGATACTGGAACGTGATTGAACCGGAGGCTGAAAGGATTGCCTGGAAAGTATAGCTGCCCGCAACCGTTCCGGATCCCTCGCTAAGGTTGTTCCACTGAATGATGAAGCGGTCGCCGGCCTCGTCGTGATAGGTCAGAATCTGACCATCTTCACCGAGTGACATGTCATACCAGAACGGGATGATAAGGTCGTTAGGAAAGGTACCGTTACCGGGGATGGGGTTGTTGGTGGGAAGACCGTTGCCCGGAACGGTATTGAAAGTTGCAAAGCCGTTCACGGCAATATTGATGTTGTCTTTCAGCTGTCCGTAAAACGGAAATGCAAACGGGAGGGCTGTGTTGGTGAAGCCGTTATCGGGGTTGGCGATTTCCAGTGGGGTGCCGATATCGGCAATATCGGCCCAGCTGAACGTGAGGCCGTTGAGCTCTTCATCATCAAACCAGAAATACCCGAAATTGTCCGGCCCGCCGGCACCTGTGAGAACCGGGTTGCCGGTTTCATAGCCTTCAGCATTGGTCACAAGGCGGAATGAAGGGTCAAGCGCGTTTACCGGGTTTCCGGCAAGTGCAGCGGTTTCCTCAAGCTCAAGAGTCGGGATTACATACCGCAGCTGACCGCTGCCTGTGTTTGATATGGTGAAGGTGAAGGTCTCGGTAGTTTCTACCTGTACTTCGCCGCTGATACTTTCTGCGGAAACAGCGATGGATGCGGGCTGTTCCGTAGTAGTGCTTACCACGTTGCTGAGGTCTGATGCATTGTTGAACGGATCGAGGGCGCGTACGGCAAAATAGTAGGTCGTGCCGGGGTTCAGGTTACGTACCAGAAAGCTTTCACTTGTACCTGAATCGGACGGGCGCTGAACGCCTTCAATCTGATCTGCTTCTTCAAAGTTGCCTTCGCTGATGGGGCTTGTACTTACGCGCACATCATACGAAAAAGCACGGCCTTCGCTGCCGCTTGCACCGGTTGCGGTCCATTCGAGCTTCACCAGGCTTGCGTCGGTAAAGGCAACGCTTAGGTCTGTGATAGGTGACGGGGCGATGCCGTCATCAACCAGAACGGCCTCTCCGGCATTAAGACGGCCCCCGGAGATCGAGATATTGGTATAGGCAGGAAGCTGATCTACAGATTCCATCAGCCTTTCCTTAATGAACTGATAATCGGCATTCGGGTTTGCTGAGAGAATCAGACCGGCTGCGCCCGCAACGTGAGGCGATGCCATGGAAGTGCCCGAGAGGTTGCCGTAACCGTTGTTAAGCACCGTTGAGCGAATGCCTGTGCCCGGTGCAAACATGTGGACGGTTTCCAGACCGAAACAGGACCCACCAGCACGCAGATCATTGATGGTTGAGTTACCGATGGACATCACGTTATCGAAGAAACGTCCCAGATTAGCAGGCCACACGTCCAAGATGTCATTGTTGTTGGCTGAGTTGCCGGCAGAAGTGATGTAAAGGTGCCCGGCGTCCTGAGCGGCCTGCATCATGGCAACGTATGCCGGCGGAGGGTTGGGGTTTTCGGTAGGATCTGATCCGTAGCTGTTGTTGGAAATCATGGCACCGTTTGCAATTGCGAAAGCAACGCCCTGGGTTATTGCAGACTGCGGACAGCCGCTGGTTCCGCAAACACGAACGGCCATAATTTTAGCATCCCACATTACACCAACTACGCCAATACCGTTGTTCCCGACAGCTGCAACCGTTCCGGCAACGTGCGTGCCGTGCCCGTTAAAGTCCATCGGGTTGTTTACATTACCGCCGGCAAAATTGGCTCCGAAGTTGCCGTTTTCATCCTGCCACATATTGGCCGCGAGATCGGGGTGGTTGTAGTCAACACCGGAATCAAGCACGGCAATAATTACTTCCGGGTTACCGGTTTCAAGCGCCCATGCCTGTGGTGCCGAAATGCGGTCCATCCCCCAAAGTGTACTGTAGAGCGGATCATTGGGGATGATGCCATCATTGGCCGGCACGGTTTCACCCTGATTGTTTCGGATGGTGCCTCCGGAATCCAGCGATTCGATTTCGAAATCGGGCAGGTGGTAGATGATATCGGGCTGAATCCACTCGATAGCGCTGTGGCCCGAAAATTCAGCAACAACGTCTTCGACTGAGCGGCCCCGGAGCTGCCATACTTCGGCGCCAATAAACGGGAGCGAAAATTCGACTTCAGCGTTCATTTGCGTGCGAAGCATTTCGGCCTGCTCTTCAACATTCATCAGGCCGGAAGCCATTTTTACGATTACGCGGTTTTCAACGAATTCGATTTCACCGAAACCCTGCACATTGGCGTGAACCGTACGCACTTCATCGGTGAATTCATCAGCAAAAGCATCGGTTGACCAAAAGCCGGCCCAAACCAATGCGAGTAACAGTAGTAGTTTAAAGCGGGGGGTATTCTTCATTGTATCGGTTTTTGACAGATTAGATTTAAGATAGATTGTTAAAGTAGTTCTGTGGGGTTGATGTGTGAGGAGGGCTTTAGCTGCAATTTAATTTCATGCAGAATCAGACCGTATTCAAAAAGCTGTTCCCTGATAAAGCGGCTGCCCATAAAATTGTGTTGGCGTGTTCCGGAAAGAAAAAAGCTTTCAGCCGGACTTGTACGTACAAAGCGGGCGATAGATTTGGCTGAGCCAGCCTGAGCTGGTTTTGGAAAAGTTCATGCGTTAGATAGAAATACTACAGGTAAGCAACTCAGGAATAGTTCTTTTGGAGGCTAAAAAAATAAGATAGTTTATTTAGCTAAATAATTAAACCCACTTAGAATAAAACCATACCCTTACGCCACAGCCTGCATTCATCGGAGTATAAGGTAGCGCTTTCTTTACGGAGGCAGCCTGAAAGCTAATCTCAAAAATTATACTTAAATTAGATTTTGTCTTAATTAACCCTAAAGCTAAATCAAAATGATGCGCATTGTACTTCCCGCTCTGTTTTCCCTGATGCTGATCGCAGCTGCCTGCAGCGCAGATAATCACGCTGAAAGCACCGCTGATGCCGAACAGACCGTTTTTGGAGCCGCTTTTACTCCGGCCTCATATTTTACAGTTGATGAACTCTTCCCGCTTATTACAGCTCAGGAAAGTGAGCCTGTACAGGTTAAGGGTGAAGTGATTCAGGTTTGCCAAACCAAAGGATGCTGGCTAACCCTTCAGACCTCTGACGAGAAATCCGTTCGCGTTACCTTCAAGGATTATGAGTTTTTCGTACCAATGGATATTGCAGGGCGTGAAGTAATGATGGAAGGAATTACATGGATGGAGGAAACATCCGTAGATCATCAGCGGCATTACCTTGAAGATGCGAACGCTTCTGCAGAGGAAATTTCAGCAATCACTGAGCCGAAAATCAGCTATTATTTTGAGGCTGCCGGCGTTGTGCTGTTATGATGAACCGCTGTTTTCTCAGTTTTTTTTGCCTTAGCCTTTTTGCAGCTGCACTTCTGTTTTCCTGCACCTCCGGGTTGCAGGAAAATCAGACCCTTTCGCAGCTGATGCGGGAGCGTACCAATCAGATGCAGCTAATTAAATCTGCCGTAGAAGCGGGTACCCCGATAGCTGCCGAAAACACTGTTTTTACGCCTTTTGCCAAAGGTGACCCATCCCGTGACGCCCTGCGCGAGCCGGGTGTGCAGGGGCAGTTGCAAGCCTTCGATTCTTTTTATGTCCGTTTCCTCGATGCGCCAACGCCCGAAAATTACAACATCGTGGTTCAGACCTGCATCAGCTGTCATGAGCGAATGTGCCCGGGGCCGCTTCGTCTGGTTCGCAGCCTTGCCCTCGAAGAAATTCCCGAGCCTGGTTTTCAGCTGCTTAACCGCTAATTCATTTTTATGACTGCTTTCGGGGAGTTCACCGCATGAAGTTTGTTTCGTCCATTTTAATGGCTTTTATGCAGGAAAAAGAAGCCAAGTCAAACATATCTGGTTTGATCAAGTTCTTGGTTTTCCTAAGCTTAGTTATTATTTTGTATAGTGTGCTTTTTCATGTGCTAATGATTCGGGAAGGGCAGGAGCACAGTTGGGTTTCGGGTTTTTACTGGACGCTAACGGTCATGTCAACGCTGGGTTTTGGGGACATCACATTTGAAACTGATATTGGCCGCACCTTCTCGATTATTGTGCTGCTTTCGGGTGTGATTTTACTGCTGGTGATGCTGCCTTTCACCTTTATCCAATTTTTTTATGCGCCCTGGCTCGAAGCCTACAATAAGGTTAAAACACCGACCGAGCTACATCCCAGCATTAAAAACCACGTTATCGTAACTAATTTCGATTCTGTTGCCCGGTCTTTAATTGAGAAGCTTAATCATTTCAACCATCCTTATTTCATTCTGGTACCCGAATTTCAGCGGGCGCTTGATCTTTATAACGAAGGCTACAAAGTTGTAGTAGGTCAGCTTGATGACCCCGAAACCTACCGGAAAATTCAGGTTCAGAACGCAGCTATGGTTGTGGCAACCTGCAACGATATGCTGAACACCAACATCGCTTTTACGGTGCGGGAAATAACGGATAAGGTCCGGATTATCAGTCTTGCGAGCTTTGAAGATTCTGTGGATATCCTCAAACTTGCCGGCAGCAATACGGTTGTACAGCTTGCCCGTATGCTTGGGCAGTCGCTGGCGCGCCGTACGCTTGGCGGAAGTGCACGCGTACATGTAATTGGCAGGTTAGATCAGCTTGTAATTGGTGAGGCCCCCGCCATTGATACGCCGCTTGTAGGTAAATCACTCGCGGAGTCAAAGCTCAGGCAAATGACCGGCGTAAGCGTTATTGGCGTATGGGAGCGCGGTAAGTTTGAACCCGCTCTGCCAAACACGGTGATTAACAGGCATACAGTACTTGTACTGGCCGGTAAAGTTGATCAGCTGCGCAGTTACGATGAGCTTTTCGGTATTTATCATTCAGAGGACCATCCTGTTATTATTATAGGAGGAGGCCGCGTTGGGCTTGCAACAGCCAGGTCGCTGGAAGACCGCCGAATGGATTACGTAATTGTAGAAAGAGATCCGGCGCGGATTATTGACCCTTCAAAGTTTGTTAAGGGGGATGCTGCTGATCTTGCAACACTCAAAAAAGCCGGAATCGATACGGCTCACACCGTAATTATTACAACCAATCTGGATGAGATGAATATCTACCTCACCCTGTACTGCCGTAAACTCCGGCCCGATATTCAGATTACAGCCCGTGCTACCGACGACCGCAACGTGAACAGCCTGCACCGCGCCGGGGCCGATTTCGTAATGTCGTACGCCACTATGGGCGCTAACATCATTTATAATGCCCTCGATTCTTCTGAAATAATTACTCTTGCAGAAGGCCTCGATATATTCAGACTTCCCGTTCCTAAAAAACTGATCGGCGTTACGCTCATGGAATCTGACATCCGGCAGACTACCGGCTGCAGCGTAATTGCAATTAACCACAACGATGAAATGATCGTGAACCCCAATCCCGAAATGGAAATCCCCAAAGATGCTGAACTGGTAATTATCGGTGATAAATCTTCAGAGGCTAAATTTATGGAGTACATTCGGGAATGAGCGTAAAATTGCCCCTCAAAACCTATATCGGTGCATTCACATTTGCAGCACCCGAAGTCGATTCTGGTCAGTTTAAGCTGATTGTGCAGGAAAAGAGCCTGAACCGCGCGGAAAAGGTGTTTCGGAAAAAAATCAAATTATGGCTAAAAACGCAGCCAACGCTGCATCCCTGCAAGGTTTTTATTCAGGATGTTATCGAAATTGACGGCCATCCCGAATTTGACCCCGTGATATTCTTTCTTCGCAAAGACAGTCGCAGTGAAACCAACCATCATGTTTTTTTCTCTCCTTTACCACTTCGGGAGCCGCACGCAACAAGCTGGGCAATGAGCATGCCCGAAGATCAGGAGCTGTTTCTGGAATCAGAGGAGCCCTGAAACAAGGCCGAAAACGGGCAGTAAGTCCGGATTTAGCTGAATATTTCGTATATTCGTATTCGATTTTAAAACCACCCCGTGCTGCAGCTCAGCCAGGCGCAGGGCCCTAAACAGTGCAGATTCAGCCGGCTTTATGAGCATCCCGATTTATACATCTCAGCAGGATGAAAGCCGAAGGCCTGAGCCCTGAGCCCCGAGTGCAGCCCCACCATCCAAACCGTTAAACCATGCCAAAACTAACCATTGAAGACATCGGCCTCGCAGGCAAAAAAGTTGTGATGCGGGTCGATTTCAACGTTCCCCTCAAAGGGGGCGTCATCACTGATGACAACCGAATCGTACAGGCGCTGCCCACCATTACATACGCCCTCGAAAAAGGCGCGACCGTTATTCTGCTCAGCCATCTTGGGCGCCCCAAGGGCGAGCCCAACCCCGATTTCAGCCTGAAGCCCGTAGCTGAGTATCTGGAAAAAGCACTTCCCGGAAATGTTTACTTTGGTGAAGATTGTGTGGGTGAAGCAGCCGAAACCGCAATTGCGAAAGCCAAAGCCGGCGATGTTGTACTGCTCGAAAACGTGCGTTTCCACGCCGGAGAGACCAAAAATGACGCGGAACTGTCCCAAAAGTTTGCCGCCCTTGGCGATGTTTTTGTGAATGATGCTTTCGGAAGCAGCCACCGCGCGCACTGCTCGGTTGCCGGCATCACCGAACACCTGCAGCCTGCCGCAGCCGGCTATCTCCTTCAGAAAGAAATTCAGTTCCTCAGCGACAGCGTGAACAGTCCGGAGCGCCCCTTTGTGGCAGTGCTGGGCGGGGCCAAAGTGTCTGACAAAATCGGCGTAATCCGCAATCTGCTACCAAAAGTGAACACCATAATCATCGGCGGTGGCATGGCCTACACCTTCATGAAAGCCAAAGGCCTGCCCATTGGCAAGTCGCTGCTTGAAGCCGACAAGGTTGAGCTCGCCGGCGAGCTGCTCAAAGAAGCAGAAGAGCAGGGCGTGAAGCTGATGTTGCCGGTCGATTCGGTAGTCTCTCAGGAATTCAGCAACGAAGCAGCCTTCAAAACGGTAGCCGAAGACGGTATCGAAGACGACTGGATGGCCCTCGATATTGGTGCTGAAACTACGAAACTGTACAGCGACGAAGTGCGCGCCGCAAAAACAGTGATCTGGAACGGGCCGATGGGCGTTTTTGAAATGGCCAACTTCAGCAAAGGCACCTTTGCCCTGGCACAGGCCATGGCCGACGCAACAGCCGGCGGCGCCATCACCATTATCGGCGGCGGCGATTCTGCTTCAGCAATTAAGAAAGCCGGCCTTGCCGATAAGGTGAGCCATGTTTCAACCGGCGGCGGTGCCTCTCTCGAATACCTCGAAGGCAAAGATCTGCCCGGTATTTCCAGCCTTACTGACAAGTAGCAGCTAACAAGCTTTAGAGAAAAAAAGGCCTGCGGCAGAATAAAGTCGCGGGCCTTTTGCTTTTTCCGGAAGCCTGCCTGCCTTAAGCCTGCGGGGGATGTTCCTTAATCCAGAACATCATTTCTTTTTCTGATGCGGTATTTTCGTCCAAATCCTGCCAGGAGAACTGAGTCCGCATATCAGGCTGCATACGGTAACCCATCATCTCCCAAAATGAATGCAGGTTCCGGTAGCCTGCTGGTTTACGGGCATGGTCGTCGGGCCTCTGAACGCCGCAAAAGGCCGTTATTCGGTAACCAAGAGTGAGTGCATGCTTCTCACGTTCTTCAAAAAACTTTTTGCCGATCCCAAGTCCCCGGTATTGTTTCAGCAGTACCGATTCCCCGAAATAAAAAACACACTCAGGATCGATTCCTTTTTGAATAAATGGTGCCTTAACTTCATCCGTTTCCAGTTTTAGGGGCATCCCGGATGAAGCCCCGACTACTTTGTTTGAATCAGTTGCGAGCACAAACAGGCTTTCATCACTATTGAGGTAGGTTTTCAGGTACGCACGCTCATACTCGTCAGAGCCGTCGTAGAGGTACGGAAACTCATGAAAAACGGTAATTCGAAGCCACGCAAGGGCCGGGATAAATTGTGCGATTTGTTCGCCGCGCACAACGCGGATTTGAATTTCAGGATTTTTAGACTGAGGCATACTGGGTTTATTAGCAAGTGATAGTGCACAGGGAAGGCCGGAAAAGCAAGCCTTGCTTAAAATTAGGTGTTCGCCGTCAGAAATCCACTCATCCTTGCAGGAATAGTTCAGAAGCCTGGTAAAATGTACAAATCTTTTGAAGGATTTGGGGATTAAGGCTTATATTCAATTATAAATGAAAATCACAAAAAATGCATTCAGACGCATCAGCAAAGCAAACATGAATCCGTAAAGTGCCGGATTCCTTCGCCATCAGGAGCTGCCGTTTTTAATTCAGGTACCATTATTTTCTGCAGATCTGTAGTGAAAAGATCCCCGGCAAGGGCCGCTGTTTTGTTCAACTGATTTTCAGCGATTGCACAATTCATCAAACACTAATAAAACCAACGTAGTATAGAATGGCAACCAACAGAACCCTGACGATCCTCAAACCGGACTGTGTCCGTAAAAATCTTGTTGGCGAAGTGATCGCCCACATTCAAAAAGCCGGCTTCAAAATTGTAGCCATGAAATTAACACGCCTCACACCTGATACCGCCGGCGGGTTTTATGAAGTTCACAAAGAGCGTCCGTTTTACGGCGAATTGTGCGCATTCATGAGCTCAGGCCCCTGCGTGCCCATCATTCTTGAGAAAGAAAATGCGGTTGCTGATTTCAGAACCCTGATCGGGGCAACTGACCCGGCCGAAGCCGCTGAAGGCACCATTCGTAAACTCTATGCCGACAGCAAAGGCGAAAATATCGTGCACGGTTCTGACTCTGATGAGAACGCCGCCATCGAATCAGCTTACTTTTTTGCTAAATCTGAAGAAGTCGCCAACCTTGCATAATAGCGGGCATCTTTTTCAGTTATGAATAAAAAAAATGTTCCCGGTTTCCGCTTCTGTAGCTTGCTTTTACTTTCAGTATTGTTTTGGTGTACTGTTAGTTGTGCGGACCGGGAACATCATTTTATACACCAAACAGCCGCGCAGCATTCCGCCCCTGAAATAAAGTTAGGGGCTCAGCAGCTTCTCTCCCAATATCTTGACGAGCTGCGCGACCGGCGGATCGGCCTGCTGGCCAACCCCGCTTCACGTATCGGCTCTGCCCACCTGCTCGATACCCTGCTCACCCGTCAGGTTCCCGTAACAGCCCTTTTTGCGGCTGAACATGGCTTCCGCGGTGATGTGCCCGCCGGCGAAGAAATCAAAGACGGTACCGATGTGCTCACCGGCCTGCCGGTTTTCTCCCTCTACGGGCAAACCCGCCGCCCCACGCCGGAAATGCTGGCCGAAATCGACCTGCTCATTTTCGACCTGCAGGATGCCGGCGTGCGCTTCTACACTTATATTTCAACCCTCGGGCTTGTTCTCGAAGCCGCCGCCGCGCACGATGTCGAAGTTTGGGTGCTCGACCGCCCTAATCCGCTGGGGGGCACCTACGTTTCCGGCTGGATGCTGGAACCCGAATTCCGCTCCTTCGTCGGGGCTTTCCCCATCCCCATTGTACACGGCATGACCATAGGCGAACTCGCCCTCATGATGATTGGCGAAGGCTGGCTGAACACCGAAACCGAACCCCGCCTGCGCGTTATCCCGATGGAAAACTGGCAGCGCGAACAAAACTGGATCGAAACCGGCCTCACCTGGATTCCGCCTTCCCCGAATCTGCCGCATTTTACCAACGCCCTCGTTTATCCCGGCACCTGCTTTTTCGAAGGCAGCACTATGTCAGAAGGCCGCGGCACCCGCGATCCGTTTATGATGGTCGGCTCGCCCGGCCTCGAATTTCCCGAAGAGGCCCGGCTCAGCCTTATGCAGCGTTACCCCGTATCGCTCGAACCGGTGACTTTCACCCCCGTTGATATCCCCGGCATGGCGACAAACCCAAAACATCGCGGCACGGAAGTCAGCGGTATTCGCCTGAGCCCGCTCACGCTCGATGCCGGTTCACTCCGCCCCCTCGAACTCGGCCTTGAGCTCTTCCGCGAAATGCTGCACCACGCTCCGGACGCCCGCACCAACCGCTTCCTCTACAACCTTGCAGGCACGCAGCGCATCAGGGAATTTCTCGAAAGCGATGCCCCGCCGGAAACCTTCTGGCAAGCAGAAGTCGAAGTTTTCACCAAAAAAAGGAAGCCCTATCTGCTGTATTAAGGGGCGGTGAGCAGGGTGATGTTTACTTTGCCCTGTCCAAAAACGCTCAGCAGAAGCCGCCTCTCAAACGCTCTTCTTCCGGTTCCTAACATAATCTTCAAGCACAAAACCTCCGAGGCTGTTCAGGCCTGAAAAATAGGCCCGACCCTTGTTGGCCTCGGTCATTTCCCGCACGAAGTTCTGCAGATAAGGGTCCTGCGCAATCATGAACGTGGTGATCGTGATTTTTTCCTTGCGGCACTGTGTCGCTTCGTTGAGCACTTTATTCACGATTTTGCGGTCAAGGCCAAAGCTGTTTTTGTAGAGCTTTCCGTTTTCGTACATGGCAGAGGGCTTGCCGTCCGTAATCATGAAAATTTGCTTATTTGCGTGCTTTTTGCGCTGCAGCAGGTGCCGGGCGAGTTCGAGGCCCGCAAGGGTGTTGGTGTGATACGGCCCTACACTCAGGTAGGGAAGCTCATCTATCGATACCTTCCACACATCGTTGCCGAAGGCGATGATTTCGAGACTGTCTTTGGCGTAGCGGCTCAGGATAAGCTCTGCGAGGGCCATCGCCACTTTTTTTGCGGGAGTGATGCGGTCCTCGCCGTACAAAATCATGGAGTGGCTCAGGTCAATCATTAGAACGGTAGCCATGCTGGTGTTGTGGTCGGTTTCGTACACGCGCAGGTCGTCTTCCGTAAGGCTGAACTGATCGATCGGGCTGTTGCGAAGGGCATTGAGCAGGGTGCCGGTGCTGTCGAACTGATGGGCGTCGTCGCCAAACTGCCAGGCCCGCGTCTCCGGTTCGCGCTCCAGCCCCTTGCCCTGATGCGCGGTTTTGTGCTGACCGGCCCCGTCTTTGCGCAGGTTTCTGAAAACCTCTTCCAAAGCCCTCGTACGCAGACTGCGCTCCATTTTCCGGGTAATGACCACCTCAACCGCTTCCGCGTCATACTTGATGTAGCCGCGCTCCTCCAGCTCTTTGATGAAATCGGCCATCCCGTAATTTTCGTACTGCTCCGTGAGCTTGTACTCCTTGTCGAGATCGGTGAGCCACTTCAGGGCCTGACCCACATCTCCGCTGCTGATGTAGAGCAGCTGCTGAAAGATTTCGTTGAGCCGTTCGAAAGCCGGTTTTGAACCGGATTGATCGAAACGGGGGGCCCATTTTTGATAAAGGAAACGCATACACGCAGTTTGTTAAAGAATGACAGAGTTACACCGTAACAGCCCCACCGCCTGAATCATTCTGCAAACACACCGGCACATTGAACCCTGCAATGGCCAACG
>NZ_JAIUMX010000022.1:0-40155 GCF_022565315.1 Cyclonatronum sp.
AAACACCCTCTTACAAACCCCCAACGTCATCCCCCTTTTGATGAGGTGGCTGCAGCGGGGAGGCCACACCCGTTCCCATACCGAACACGGCCGTTAAGCTCCCCAGCGCCAATGGTACTGCATCCGCGGAAGAGTAGGTCGCCGCCTCATCATCCTTTCTCTATACAACAAAAAGCTCTGTCCCTAATATCCGGTACAGAGCTTTTTTTGTTTTCAATATGTTGAACAGAACGATAATGAGTATTCTTTTGTCGTATTATTGGATAAGAGTGTTCAAGAAATAACACTATTCATATGTAAAATTTAATCATCACTACTTTGATTTAAGTATTGCATATTTATCTTTCGTCCTTACTCTAAATCAACCCATAATAGTGTGAATCAACAGGAAACAAATACAGGTACCTATTCTGTGGAAGCTTTTTCCGCTTTTATTCAAAAATTTCAGGAAACACTTTCTTCTGTTTTTAGTGAAGAAAAGAATGTTAAGGATACGAGTATCAACCGGGGTGTTCCCGGTATGGTAATGCGAGATGTTTTGGACTGTAAACCATTGTCGGTTTTCATCCCGCAAGAATATGAAGGAAGAGGCACAGACACGGCTGAGTGTCTTAAAGTTCTTGAAGTTGCCTCTTATCACAGTTTGCCGCTCAGTTTGATGATCGGTATCAACGGCGCTCTTTTTCTGCAGCCTTTATCTCTTTATGGACAGGAATCCTTAAAGAAAAAGGTTTACTACGATTTTATTCATAACCGCAAAATGGGCGGTTTGATGATTACCGAGCCAAAATACGGTTCTGATGCCCTTCACATGCAGACCAAATTTTCTGAAAGTGACAAGGGTTTCCATATTGAAGGTACCAAGCATTGGGCCGGTCTTACAGGCTGGGCTGATTACTGGTTGCTAACCGCACGCAGAGAGGATAAGAATGGTAACCTTAGCCGGGATATTGAATTCTTTGTACACAATAAGGAGGCTGGGGGCATTGAAGTTACCGAGGTATTTAATAATCTGGGGCTATATATGCTTCCGTATGGCCGAAATAAGATTAATACCTCACTCAGTCCAGAATCTAAACTTGAACCCAGAACGACCGGCGTAAAGATGATGCTCGATATTCTTCATCGTTCACGTTTGCAGTTCCCTGGTATGGCCATGGGCTTTATCAAACGGAATATGGATGAGGCAATTAAGCATTGCTCTGAACGGATGGTCGGGAATAAGCCTCTTTTCAGTTACGATCAGGTGCAAGAGCGTATTTCCAAGCTTCAATCGTTCTTTACAACTTGTTCGGCAATGTGCGCTTACACTTCTGAAAACGCCAAAATGAACATGGATCTTGCAAGAGCTGATCTTCAGGCTAATACGATCAAAACACTTGTTACAGATTATATGCAGGAATCTGCACAATCACTGCTTCAGCTTGTAGGTGCCATCGGGTACCGGCAGGAGCACGTAGCCGGAAAAGGCACGATTGACAGCCGCCCGTTTCAGATTTTTGAAGGATCAAACGACATCCTCTATCAGCAAATCACGGAGTCTGTGGTTAAATCGATGCGCAAAATGAAGGAAACAAACCTGCTTAGCTTCCTTAAGCAGCACGAACTTAGTCTTAAGTCTTCTGACCGGCTTACTAAAGTGCTCGATATTAATATTGATTATGCTAACCTGAGTCAGCGTAAGCTCGTTGACCTTGGACGTGCGCTGGCACGCGTATTTTCAATGAATTTTGTGATAACGCTCGGTGAAAAAGGTTTCCGCAGCGATCTTATTCAAAACAGCATCGATCATTTATCTCAGGAAATCAGTCAGTTTGTGAATGCATTTCAGAATAAAAAAGAACTGAGCGTCGTAGCAGATTATCACGATGAAAGTAACTGGGCGAATTACTTATAAAGTCTAAGCTCTAAGCTTTCACTGTGCGATATTAAAAAGCCATTTTGCCGGTTTCTTTTTGCGGCAAAATGGCTTTTTTTTATTTAAAGACGTTCCACAATGCTTTCCATTGGGCAGCTTCGTTTCATCATCAGATTTACCGGGCATTTTTCGGCAATAATTGCAGCACGGCTCAGGAGCTTATCTTCCATGTCTGATTTGATGTAGATTTTCTTAAAAATCTTGCGCACTTTGCCATTGTTGGCCATGGCTTTGAGCTCTTCAGAGGCTGTATCTTTATCGATAGCCATCAGCTCATGGGTGATGTGCACTTCAATCTTTTCCCAGTCCAGCTTTTTGTGGGCAAAGTAAATTTTGAGGGTCATTGCCGTACAGGCGCCAAGACCACCCAGCGCTATGGATACCGGATCAGCTGCTTTATCGGTGCCGCCGGCCTCGATGGGTTCATCAGCGATTGAAGTATGTGATCCTGCCTTGATTTCGGTATAAAAACCTTTCTCAGATTCGAGAACTGAAATAATTTTATTTTGTGCCATTTGTATTCTTGAATACTTAGAAACAACCTCCGGAAGCGCTCATTGAGGCAGTTTCCTGATGGTTATTGTTTATATTAGTACTTAGTTATTTGAATATCTGACTCAGAAAATAAGCAATTTATGGCCCATAAAAAAAAGACCATAGTCGTACTTACCGGCGCCGGTGTAAGTGCTGAAAGCGGCATCAAAACCTTTAGGGACTCTGACGGCCTTTGGGAAGGCTTCAACGTTGATGAAGTAGCAACTGCTGATGCCTGGCGCTGGAACAAAGAAAAAATGCTGGAATTCTATAATCAGCGCAGGGCACAGGCCGCTTCTGTAGAACCAAATGCGGCACATTTGGCCCTTCGGGAGTTGGAAGAGCATTTTAACGTGCATATCGTTACCCAAAATGTGGACTCTCTTCACGAGCGGGCAGGTTCTTCTCAGGTTCTGCACCTGCACGGCAAACTGTCGGAAGTGAAAAGCTCCGTTGACGACAGCCTCATTTTCGATGTGGGCGATAAGCCCGTTCACCTTGGGGATAAGTGCCCGAAAGGTTCTCAGCTGCGACCTAATGTGGTGTGGTTTGGCGAGCAGGTTCCGGAAATTCCGAATGCACAGCGTATTATGGCCAAAGCCGACATCTGCCTGATTGTTGGCACGTCTCTTGTAGTGTACCCGGCCGCCGCGCTGGTTTACGATGTTCCGGTGCAGGCTCCGGTTTTTGTAGTTGACCCCTCCAAACCTGCGGAATTCATTTTCGACCGCGAAATTACTTTTATTGAAAAACGGGCTTCGGAAGGTGTTCCGGAGCTTGTATCACACCTGATTCAAAATTATGTCTGAACTTACCAAAACAGAACAGGAACAGCAGGTAATCAGAGAATATCTCCTGCCTTACCTTAACCTTGAAAAGGAATTCCCGCTGTTGCCGGGTGCCCAAACTGCGGAGGGCGTTGCCGGTTTTATCGGCATCAGCCCCAAAGACCTTGCCGATGCACGGGCCGGCTGCGATGAGCAGGCCGAGCTTGCTGCGGAGGAGCTCCTGAAAGACGAAGCCTTCGCTGAGCTTACCACGCGCTTGCCGTTTAAAAAAGGCGATTTGCTGGTTGCTTTGGGAGATGCTGCTACGGGTGACCTTCAGGGCTGGTTCGAAATTTTGCGGCATGTGCTGGAAATCAGCCGCCCCGGGCTTGAGCTCCGGTTCCGGAATGCAGCCGTTCGCGGCGATACCTCTTACGACGTGCTGCGGAGGCTCAACCGCGCCGTTGTGGATGCAAAAGCCTCCTGGGTTTTCGTATGCCTCGGTGCAAACGACGCCATGCGGCTCGGGGCTACTCCGGAACGGACCCTGGTTTCCCTTACAGATTTCTGGGAGAACCTGAACTCCATCGGGCAGGTTTGTGATGACGTAACCGGAAATCCGGCAGTGTGGGTTACGCCAACGCCGGTTCTGACGGCAGAGATGGAGAAGTTCGCCATTTTTGAAGGCATCATCGAAAATACCGACCTCAATCAGTTCAGGGAAGTTTTTGCCGGGCGCAAAGGCTTTATTGTTGACCCGCAGGGCCGACGCTTCGGCACCCCTCCTGATGTATGGAATTATCTCGCGGACGGTCTTCATCCATCCGTTGCAGGGCATTCCCTCACGGTGAAGAGTGTGCTCAAAACCCTTTACGAAAGAAAATCCGTCAAAAGCTCCCCCCTCGATTTTGGCATGAACGATGCTTTCTTTGCGGATGAGGACAGCTGATCTGCCCGGAAACACATCACCCGAATAAAAAAAGCCGGCCTGCACGCTAAAAAGTTGCAGTCCGGCTTTTTTGTATCAAAATGCCGGTGAATATAAATCGCAGGTTCACGGCAATCGGGAATAATCCCGGATAATAGCCCCCTGAGCAAGGGTTAATGCGATTGAAATGTATAGCCAAAAAACAGCTGCGTGGAACCGAAACTTCATAACTGACATTTGAAAAAGCTAACTAATCTTCATGAATTTGATTACAACCCGCACGGTATCTGTTGATTTGGAAGGAAAAAGTTGTCCAGCGGTTATTTGTGAATATTTTACAGGCAGGGTGTTTAATGGCGCCGTATATTAAATTCCATAAATTATAACGGCCCAAAAGTGAGTTACTAAATGGATTGGGTTATAAATTAAAAGTATTAATTTTATATTGAATGTGCTTAAATAAATTTATAAGTTATTTTGGTGTAAATAAACATATAAAAGAATGAGTATGTACCGGTATTAAGCCGTTTATTTTGAACCGGAATTAAAGCTCAGGTAAAGCCACTCTTCGGTTCTGCCCGGGTATTCACAGATTCCCGAAAACCTGATTAACAGACCAATAACTTCTCTGAATCTCCCTACAGCTACTGATTTCGCAGGTTTATGAATAAAATATCTGCTATGAGTCGGGTATTGTTTGCCGGATTATCAGCTCAATCTCTACTTAATCCACTTAAATCATAGTCGTGCAGCTCTGGCTTAAGCTACGCGGCAAAACTAATTATGCTATGCCAATCCGATTATCGTTTCTGATTTTTGTAGTCCTCTTTATATTAACCTCAAAATTGTTTGCTGACAGCCCGATATCATGGGGCGATATTTCAGATCAGGAATGGGAAGTAATGTCTTTCCGGGACGATGATGAGGCTAAGGCCATTATTCTTGCTGATTACGGTGAAAACTATATCGATGAAAATGGTAATTCTATATTCAGAAGGCATGTGCGCATCAAAATCCTAAACCCGGATGAGTCAGAGTTTACCGATGTTGTACTTTCTACAATACGGGAAGACCGCCGGCAGAGCCTCAGTAACCTGAGGGCACAAACATTTAACCGTGATGAAAACGGCAGCGTTAGCCGCGACCGGCTGCGCCGCAGAGACTTTGACAGTGAGCCCGACGGGAGGTATGAAATAACCCGGTTCTCGTTACCAAATGTACGGGAAGGTTCTGTAATCGAGTATTCCTATGAGTTAACGACCAGAGGCCGGTTCATTATTCAGGGCTGGCATTTCCAAAGAAATGAGCCTACGCTGCACAGCGAATACCGGATTCTGATTCCTGAGGAGCTCATTTTCCAAAGGCACCTTATGGGCTTTGAACTCTTCGATACCGATGAAACCTCACAGGTGAATTCGGGCAGGGACTTTGGCGTAAATACCTTCAGAAGCGAGTCGTACACGCTTCATCGTATGGTTTTGAAAGATGCGCCGGCCATTCGCAACGAGCCCAACATGTCGTCGAGGGCAAATTACCTCAACCGGGTTACGTTTACGTTAACCGCTTATCTCGAACGCGGCCTCTACCGGAGAGACCTTGCCCAAACCTGGGATGACATTGCAGAGCGGCTTGGTGATATCCCCGTATTTGACGGGCAAATCCGCTCCACAAGAGAAACCAGAGAACTTGCTGAAAGGCTTACTGCCGGAAGCAGCACTGATTTGGAGAAAGCGAGGGCGCTGTATAATTATGTGGCCGGCGAAATCACCTGGAATAACAGATACAGTATTTATGCTACCGACCGTAACGGTGTGCGCGATGCCATGAGAAACCTCAGCGGTAACTCGGCAGAAAAAGCGCTCACGCTGCTTGTTTTGCTGCGCGACGCCGGAATTGAGGCTAACCCGGTGCTCATAAATACAAGAAACAGGGGCTATGTAAACTGGAATAATCCTTCTCTTAATAATTTTAGCCATGTGCTTATTAAAACCAACCTGGAAGAAGGCAGCTTCCTGCTCGACCCGCTAGTTGATGCAGTTCCGTTCGGCTTGCTTAATATTGCGTCGCTGAATTATGACGGTCTTGTTATCGATAACAAAAGTGCGAGAAAAATTGGTATAAGTGCGGAGCAGGGTAGTGTTATTCAAACAATTGCTGTCGGAAACATTGATACCGACGGTATGATTAGCCTTCAGATGCAGATGCGCTATTCAGGCTATGCTGCAATAGCACAGCGTATGCGTATTAAGAATGAAGAAGAAGAGGCCTATTTTAGGGAGCATATTCTCGGAAATAATCCTGATGTTGAATTGATTTCGCACGATATACGGAATCTGGATAATCCGGATGAGACACTTAGGCACCGCCTCGAGATTAAATCCGGCAGTTTTGTGTCGGTCGCAGGTGATATGATGTATATAAACCCGTTTATGATTTCACAGCGGACAAGTAACCCTTTCCGAAACAGGGTTCGTAATTTTCCGGTTGAGTTTCCTTATGGAATCGAAAACAACTACAGCGTTACCCTTAATCTGCCTGTTGGCTATGAATTAGAGTATATGCCGGAATCTCAGATTATAAGGCTTGGCGACCAAACCGCCTACCTGCTTCAGATTGAGCAATTGGGGAACATCATTCAGCTAAACTCGCGCCTGATTCGTAATGACGTTTTCTTTGATGCCGGCAAATACGACGATATTCGTAATTTTTATGCTGATATTGTGGATTTGAACAACGAGCAGATAATCCTTAGAAAAGTTGCTGAAGCTCCGGCTTCAGATGCTCCTGAGAGTGCCGGTGAAAACAACTAAGGTGCCGGGTATGAGCAGGAAACTTTTCGCGCTTTATATCGCAGCCTTATTTATTCAGGGCCTCTTCGCCCACAGCACAGTACATGCCGGAAGCAACGATTTGCCCGTAAGCCAGGTGCCGGCTGAACTGCTGACCGATGCAGATGCTGTTGTACGCGAGCACAGCATGAGGTTTGTGTACGAGCAGCCCGGCAGGGGGGAGTTGCACGTGCGCAGGGTAATTACCGTGCTGAACCGGGAGGCGCGCACACACGGGGAGGTCTCACTCAGATATGACTCGTTCACGTCGGTACACAATATCAGCGCTGCATTGTATGATTCAGACGGAAACCGCATAAGGCGAATCAGGAACCGTGATATTGACGACCGCCCGGCCTTCAGCAATATTAATTTCGTGGATGATGCACGGCTGAAATCTTTCGAACTGTTTCACAATCAGTACCCCTACAACATCGAGCTCGAATATACTATTCGGTTTAGAGGGTTTATTAATCTGCCGGGTTTTGTACCTCAGGCAAACGAGCGCTTGTCGGTACAAAACGCACGTTTTGAAGTAACGCTGCCCGTACTACAGCCGGTTGAGTTCCGCACGTTTAATATTGAAAATGCGGAACCGGCGGAAGAGCTTCGGGGAGGTAACCGCAAGCTAAGCTGGGAGCTGAATAATCTGCCCGTAATCAGGCGTGAAGCCTACGGCCCCCGGGTACGTGATTTGATACCGCTGATACTGATCAAAAGCGATGAGTTCAGCATGAACGGTGAAAATGGCTCTCTGCAAAGCTGGAACGACTTTGGTGCCTGGGTTAACGGACTCTGGAGCGGCAGGCAGGGGCTCACACCCGAAACCATTTCACGAATCGAACAAATCGCAGCTTCCCATCAGTCTCAGGAAGAAATTATCATGGCGCTGTATTCCTATTTGCAGCGAAACAGCCGCTATGTGAGCATTCAGCTCGGAATCGGAGGCTGGCAGACCGAAACAGCCTTATTCACGGATCAAAACCGGTATGGGGATTGTAAGGCGCTTACAAACATGCTCAAGGCCATGCTCGATGTAGCCGGAATCCCCTCTTACCCTGCCCTGATTGCGTCAGGTGATGCGCACAGGGAAATTGATCCCGCGTTTCCGTTCAACTCTTTCAACCATGCTATTCTGATGGTACCGCTGGAGAGCGATACACTCTGGATTGAATCAACCAGTAATATTTTCCCGCCGGGTTACATCGGCAGGGCAAATCACGACCGTTACACGCTGGTTTTTAATGATAACGGAGGTACCCTCGTGCGTACGCCGTTTTTAGGTCCCGAGCAAAACTTTCAGCAGCGTAAGGCGGATATCAGCATCCTGCCAAATGGAACGGCCAGCGCCCGTATTAACACCCGATACGGCGGCCATCAGCATGAAAGCATCCGCTACATGGCCGGATTGCAGCGCGGTGCGCAGGCAACAAGGGTTGAAAGGCTGCTGGCTCTTAACAGAGCTGAGATCAGGGAGTTTCAGGTTGAAGCAGACCCGCTTGCTGCGTTCGCCGGAGTTTTTGCTGAACTGGAAGTGCCCTCATTCGGCAGACGCATGGGAAACCGGATTTTTATTGTTCCGAATATGTTCGAAAACCACATGAGGGTTGCCCCTGCTGTACAGAACAGGCAGCAGGCGGTGCACCTGAACATGAACTATTCCGATAGAGATGAGCTCGTTTATAAGCTGCCGGATAATTTCGTGATTGAAGCCTTACCGGCATCCGTTTCTCATGAAACCTCATTTGGCCGGTATGAGGTAACGTACAGGTATGATGATGAAACCCATAGCCTGATTTATACCCGCGAGTTACGCTTTGAGCCTGCCGTATTGCCGGCTGAAAAATATGAGCTTTTTCTTGATTTCACTGCCGTTGTGGCACGAAATGATCAGGCGCAGCTTGTTCTGGTGCAGGCTGACTGATTCACCTTTCAATCAGTTTTATGCAAAAAGGCTGCTTCTTTCCGGGAGCAGCCTTTTTGTTTTGGAATTGATTAGCGGGTAAAAATCCGGTTTTCAGAGAAGCATTCCCGAAGAGCACCTAAAGAACAGGCTACACCTGCGGCTGCCGGAAAAAAGAAGCCTCCGGCAGTATAGGGGCTGCCGGAGGCTTACAATATGGCATCATAAAAAAACAAATCACGCCTTTTGTGCCGGCTATCAGCCTGAGATAACTGAAGGAAAGAATGAAAACCGATCATCGCCCCCCCAAATCTACGGTACTGACGGCTGCTTTACCTGCCCGGTTCAGAATCGTGCTGAAAACCGGATCATTTCAAGGCCGGCGGTCTGGTTTATAGAGGTCAGGTTTCCGTTTGGGGTTATGACTGTATGCCCGTACACCGTGGGCTGAAGGGCGCTGAAGCTGCTGTTCCCGATGCGGCCGAGCGATATCAGGCCGGTAGACGCCTGACCCTGCGCTGAGGCGCCCTGATGCGCGTAATCAAAGAACTCACCATTTGCACCGGAACCCGGCGCGGCGTGGTAAAACGCATCATAAAGCCCGAAAGCGAAGCCGCCAAATGCACCAACGCCTGCCCCATACTGCACCCCTTTCAGGATGCGGGTATCGCCGATCAGCGCGATGGCAATCCCAAGCAGCGCGCCTGTGCCGGCTCCGTAAATCGTGTCGATAAAAATGATGGCGCCGGAAAATGGTGCTGCATTAAAAAAGCCGTTCAGGCTGTTGCCCTGCGCGATAGTTGCCGCATCGTAGATACCGACCCCGAAACCGAACAGGGTTCCGAAACCAACGCCTACCATAATCGGGCGGTGACTGTTGCTGTTTGCCAGGGCCATGCCTGCGCCGCCAAGAGCTGCGCCCGTTGCTGCACCCATCAGGGTGTTACCGGCTACAACGTTCAGGGATTGTGCCTGAGCCTGCTGTGCCGGCTGAAAGCCCAGCAGCAGCAAAATGAGCAGGGCAGGTACGCTGTATGAAAAAAGTCTCATCTTTGTGAACAATGGAATAGGTTTAGGTTGGGTCTGCCAGGGAAACGGGTAGAACCCGGCCGTTAAAAAACTGATGGGCTTCCGAAGCAAAGTGCCCAATATACGCACCCATTTGGTGCGCTTCCACAGGGGCTTTAAATCCGGGAAAGGCCGCATCCAGCATTTCGGTTTGTACTGCGCCGAGGCACAAACAGTTCACGCATATTTTGCCGGCAGCGAGTTCGGCCGCCAGGCACTCTGTGAGGATGCTCAGCGCGCCTTTGGAGACCGAGTAGGCAGCAAGGCCCGGGAACTTGCTGCTGCCCTGAAAGCCGCCCATGCTGCCGATAAATACGACGTGCGAACCCGGGCTTAGCCGGCCGCTGCAGCTTTGTACCAGCCGCACGGCCGACATCAGGTTGGCATCGAGCAGGTACTGCCAGTCGGCATCGGTGGTTTCGCCAAAGGGCTTGTTGAGCAGCGCCCCCGCATTGTGGATGATGCCGTCCAGGCTGAGGTCAGCGGATTCGAGCATGCTGCTCAGGGCTTCATACGTTTGGGTTTCACACAAGTCGCCCGCCAGAATGTCGGCGGTTTCGGGCCACTGATTTTTGAGCTGCTGTAGTTTGTCTTCGCTGCGCGCCAGCGCGATTACGCGATGCCCCGCTTCAAGCAGCCATTTCGCGGTTTCGCGGCCGATCCCCCGGCTTGCTCCGGTTACAAGTATCGTTTTCATGATGAATGTTTTTTTATTAGGGTGATGTGTTTCGTGACGGTAAAAAGGTCATAGCATAAAAAAAGGGTGTCTGCGAAGGCAAACACCCTTAGAACTTACGGCATTTCAAAGACTTCTGAAATTTCCGGAATCCGCTCAGACCGGAGGCGGACTTATACGAGCCGCTCCAGACCGGCTGATATCACGTTTTCCAGCTGATCAGAATGCGATTTGAGCGCTTCCAGCTCGGCGGTGAGGGCCGTGCGGAGCATTTCACCCGAGCCGTTCAGGTTTTTGTTTACCAGCTCCAGAATCTCAAGGCGCGGCAGCCAGGCAAGCGGGTAGGCGATGTTCAGCTCGGCATGCAGCGAGGATAGCGCCGCCACATTCACCTTGCCTGAATCGCGCAGGTCCCGGATTTCCTGATAGATCTCGAACAGGCGAAGCTGCTGCGGGGTGTACTCATCCTTAATCGTCGTTTTGGTGGACTTCGGCGGATACACGTTGAACTTCTCCTTATCGGCGCTGCCGCTGTACACGGAAGCAATCCGTTCGCCAACGCACATGTCGTAAACGCCCCAGTCGGGCGCAAACAGGGTTTCGCCTTTGGGCCCGGTAACCGTGCAGTCGCTGAATTGCATTAGCAGCAGTTTGCCGTCGCGGCGGATGCTGTGGTTGAGAATGCCTTCCACCACGATCCCCGAAGCAAAAGCCAGGCGGCTGTGTTGGCCTGCAACGATGCCCAGGGCTTCGAGTTCGCCTTCGCTGAGGTCCTCGGGGGCTTTGCCGGTTCCGGAAAGCTTTCCGACTACGGAGCTGTAGCCGTCGGTGTGATAGTCAGTGCCGTGACCCTCAAGCTCGGTATCGGCGTACGAAAGCTGTGTTGGGCCGCTGGTTTTGAGGTAGATTTCGTGGCCGGCTTCGTCCGTCATCAGCTCGGTGAAGGTCCCTGAAACCTGAATGCCGGAGCTGTACACGCAGGTGCCTACATTTTCGCTGCCGATTACTCGCTGAATTGATTTCGCCCCGCCCGTGCGGAAACACATCTGATCGGCAAACTCCTCCAGCACATCCAGCAGGTGCTGGAAATCGCGGGCCACGAACAGCTGCGGCTGCATTTTGGTGATGTCGTAGTTGGTGTTCACGCAGTCAACGGTAAGCGGGATTTTCTTCACCTCAGGGCTCATACAGGCCTTGCTTTCCCCTACGGAGGAAAGAAGTCCGGCGCCGTAAAGTTTGAAGTCTTCCGGGGTGCCTACCAGCCCGTACTCTACCGTCCACCAGTGCATGCGCGAAAGCAGCGCGGCCTCAGAAGGTTCGGTATTGGCCGCGGTTTTCTCTTCGAGCACGCGCTCGGCTTCGGCAATCTGCTCTTCCGTAGCGTTGGGGTATTCTTTGATGATGGAGAGGTAGCGGATGGCCTCATAAATGTCGTAATCGAGCTTGGAGAAGACGGCCTTGGCGCCGTACTGCCCGAATTTTTGCAGGTATTCCGCGTAAAGGGGATCAGCGATGATGGGGGCATGACCCGCCGCTTCGTGCACGATATCGGGTGCGGGGGTGTACAGAATGTTGCCGATATTGCGCAGGTCGGCGGAGATTACCAGAATTTTGTGCTCCGAAAACTCCATGAAGGCGGCCGGAGGCACAAAGCCATCCACCACAACCGCCCGCCAGCCGATCTGCCCCAGCCGGTCGTTCATCTCGTTGATGTGCGGTACCGTATCGATGCTGATCCCCGTTTTTTTGAGCCCTTCGAGATAGGCTTCGTGTGCCACATTCTTGAGATAATCCACATTGCGGCGCATGATGTACCGCCAGGTAGCGTGGTGCTCGGGCGTGTACTCGCTGTAGTGCTGTTTCACCACGAACTGCCGCAGGTACGACGGAATTGATGCGATAACCTGATCTTGGGTTAGTTCCATTGCTTGAGATGATTAAGTTTGAATAAAAGCGCTTTTTTGAATTACACAGGCCAAAAATACGCAGAACACGCACGGATTTAATATTTATCTTGTTAATTCCCTTCAATATATCAGATGTATGGCTGCCCTGTGCGCCATCATTTGTAATAAAGATTTAAGGCAGCCTTTCAGGGCGGTACGTGACGCAAATTACAAGCCTGAAAGCTGTATTTTTTTACTTTCAGAAAAGGGAAGGGCTGAATCCGGAAACTGACCCGGCAAACCCGCAATCCCGCACAAATTGCAACTATTTATCTAACCTATCTGATTCACTGTGATTCCTGTTCCGAAACATATTCAGCAGCTCAAACCCTACGTAGCCGGCAAAACCATCGAAGAAGTGGTGGCGCAGTACAACCCCCCACGCATTTCCAAGCTGGCTTCCAACGAAAACCGCCTCGGTTGCAGCCAAAAAGCCAACGAAGCCGCCCTCAAAGCCCTGCCGGTGATCATGAACTATCCGGACCCGGCCTGCACCCTGCTCCGGCAGAAAATCTCGGAAAAGACCGGCATCCCGGCTGAGCGTATCATGCCCGGCAGCGGTTCGGAAGGCGTGATGCAGCTCATCATCAAAACCTTTTTCGAGCCGCACGAGCACGCCCTCACGGCTTCCGCCACTTTCATCGGCTTCACGGTGCTTATTAACAGCCGGGGCGTTGGCCTGCGGCAGCTTCCGCTCACCGCCGGGTACCGCTTCGATACCGCCGCCCTCGCCGATGCCATCACCCCGGATACCCGCATGGTGTACATCGCCAACCCGAACAACCCGACCGGCACCTACATCACCAAAACCGAATTCGAAGCCTTTATGGCACGCGTTCCGGACCATGTGATGGTGATTATGGATGAAGCCTACTACGAATTTGCCGCCGGACTCGATGATTACCCCGATGCGACCGGCTACGATTTCGACAACCTCATCACCCTGCGCACGTTCTCGAAAGCCTACGGACTCGCCGGTTACCGCATCGGCTACGGGCTTGCGCATCCCGACATCATCAAAACCCTGATGAAGGTGAAGCTGCCGTTCGAGCCAAGCCTGCCCGCTCAGTATGCCGCGATGGGCGCGCTCGAGGATGATGATTTCCTGCGCAAAACCCAGCAAATGGTCAAAAGCGGCCGCAACCGCCTGTACCGCTTCCTCACGGAAAAGGAAGTGACCTTCGTGCCCTCGGCTTCCAACTCTGTGATGATGGTGTTCGAAACCGAAGAGCAGGCCGCGCATTTCACTGAAGAAATGCTCAAGAAGGGCGTCATCCTGCGCAGGCTCCCCGGCTTCGGACTCCCGAACTGCGTACGCGTAACCGTCGGCCTCGATGCCGAAATGGACCATTTCGAAGAAGCCTTCGAAGCCGTGTACGAAAGCGTTAACCAATCCTGACCCAAGTACTCCAAGCGCCCGAAACCGGAAAGCGTGAAAAGAGGGTCATTTTTGGACCCGCTTACACGGCAGTTTTCGTTTTCTTTTTTTTAGGGCGACTCCGTGCGCATCACTGTCAGCTTTGCGGATACTGAACGACGGGCCCTGCGGAAAACGCCTTGCTTTTTGTTCCGCGTGTCGGTTAGTGCCAAAAAAGGCTGGTGTTGCTTAGTCCATTAAGCAGATTTGGTCTGGCCTCCGAGCTAACCAAACAGGATCCAAGTAAAGCGTCAGTGAAATCGGGTCTATTTTACAGTCATGCCTGCGGTATTATCCCTGTGATGAAAATTGTTTTGGCATCCCCAAAAGCACGGGATTAGCCGTAGGTGCGTGCGTGCTCTTTTACACCGCTGCTCCTGATGCGCACGGGGTTCAACCCAAAAAATCAAAACTCCGGTAATTCGGGTGCTGTTGGGCTGCAGGGTACAGGCCAAACCCCATCCCCAAAAAATAGGGCACCCAAATGTGGGTTAGCTGTGCTTTGCGGGGTTAAGCCGTGAAACATCACCGCAAGGGAGGGGGTAACAGAAGCGGCCGGGTCTGTTGTTCTTTAGTTGATTTATGCTAATTTAGGTGATGAAAACGGAACATTAATCTATTTTTGTAGAGGCTGCATCGCATGAGCTATGAGGCGGAGATGTTTGCGAAAATGCGTATGCCTTCAAGGGAGGAGGTTGAAGAGCAGCTGCTGATTGCGCTTTTCAAAAATGGGGGCGTTGTGAAGGAGTTTGCGAAGGGAGATGAAGTCGTTACCCAAATAGCTGACTTTTTTATGCTTAACAGCGAGCAGCGGTCGTTCGAACTGCAAACCGTTTACAGGAAAGAAAACCGCATCAAAAAATCTAATTTGTGGAATCGGCTGCTGTACCGGGCCGCGCACAGTCTTTCAAAGCAGAGTTTCGTTTCACTGCCATCGCAAACATTCAAAATTACAGGTCAAAAAGAGTGGATGCTCACTGAGAATGGCTTTGATGAAGCATTGAAACTGAGAGGATTACCTGAATCTGAAAAAGAAGTTCTTCCCATTAAATCATTTGAAGTTGAGCGATATTCGCAAAGGCTGATAAGTAAGCGTAAGCCGGCAAACTACAAGCCTTTTAGTATCCATGAAGCATCCGTTAAGCCATCACTTCAAAGCGTAAGACTCAGAAGTTTCAGGAGAGCTGTTATGCAGGCTTACAACTGTTCTTGTGCGGTCTGCGGTCTTAAGCTCAGGGCGCCTGACTCTGAAATATGGGAAGCAGAGGCGGCCCACATCATTCCGCATAGTGCTAAAGGAAAGGATGATGTTTGGAATGGTCTGTCACTTTGCAGATTACATCACTGGACATTTGATGTTGGCTGGTTTAGTGTGGCTAATAACCGGAAAATCATTGTTTCTGAGAAAATAGCTGATTTGCCGGATGAATCAGCTCAGATGTTTGGTAATAATGTGCTGGCCCAGCTGAAAGAAAAGGAGATAATCTTGCCGCTCAACCCCAATTTATGGCCCGATGAAAGTGCATTGGAATGGCACAGAAACCACGTTTTAAAATAAAAAGTGATGAGTGACAGAATAATTTATTCAATCAAAACCGAAGATCTTCAGACAGTAGCGCGCGAAGCTATCGGTCGGGCTTTGACAGAAGCGGAGATACTCAAAATTGAGGATTCAATTGCTGAAAGAATTCCCTGGTTCGAAATTATTGAAGGGGTAATCCATGAAAAAATTGACGTTTAGCGCTAATTCAGAATAACTCAGTCAGCCATAGGCTAACCTCAATACCCAACCGTGCTTTAGGTCAGGTTTGAGAAATCTGTCTGTCCTGCAAAAAACTGCGCAGTCCTTCCCACTTATTCAACTTCAAATTCCGAGAGCGAAATCCACCAGGGTACCTCATTTAAGGTGATGCCGCTGATGCCTGTTCGGTGCAGGCCGAAGTTTTGCTGGGTGAATTGTACGGCGGGCGGGTTGCTCGTGCCGAGGCCGAGGCTTCGGCTGTGGGTGTCGGCGGCCATGTAGAACAGCATGTCCCGGTTCGGGCGGTTCACAATCAGCAGGCTGACATCATGCGTGTCTGAAATCTGATTCAGCCAATATGCGGCTGCGTAGGTGGCATAGCCCGCGGGCCAGGCACCGGTGAGCACTTCAAAGCCATCGTTAAAGGCTGCATCGTCTGTGCCGGCTGCCAGATCTGCCCAGTGGGGGTGCAGCTCGAAAGAGAGGTTTGGAGGCAGTTCGGCGGCAAAATCATCCTGTAGCATGGGCCTGAGGATGCCTGCCGCAGTTCCGGCCTGTGTTCCCGCAAAGTTGTTTTCCATAAAGTAAAGCCCAAAGCGGGATGTAAAGGCGGGGAGCAGCTCGTATTGTGCAGCATAACCCGGCGCGAGCCCGTGCAGGGTTTCAGCCAGCAGCGTTTTTGCGGTCTGAGGGCCAATCTGCGGGATGAGGTCCACACGGGCGGAGCCCATCGCGGTGAACAGCGCGGCTTCGCTTTCAAAATATTTCCATTCCACAGCGGTGAGGCGCTCACCCGCCCGTGCAGGGCTGAAGTCGATGAAGTTACGCTCCAGTACAATCAGCGTATCGCCCGAAGCAGAAGCAAACTGAAACGCGCCAGTGCCCACCGGCTGCGAATGCAGCCCTGTGCTGCGGTGGTCAAACACTTCGCGCGGATAAATCACGGCGTAAGGGTGGGCAAGAAAAGCCGGGAAGTCCGGCTCAGGCTGATTCAGGGTGAAGCGCACCCGACTCTCGTCAAGAGCTTCGATGCCGCTGATTTCTCCGAATAAAATATCACGGTCAAAAAAGGTATGGCGTTCTTCCAGCAGGAAAGCCTCCATCCCTTTAATATAGTTGCTGAAAAAAGCTCCGGCATAAACGGGTACGTTGTACAGCGCCATACGCGCAAAAACAAACTCAACATCCGAGGCGAGCACGCTGCGGCCCCGGCCGGCTGCGAAGGCCGGGTCGTCGTGGAAGAAGGCGTCATCGCGCAGGGTGAAGGTGTACTGTAGCGAATCGGCGCTCACTTCCCAGCTTTCGGCCAGCAGCGGAACCGCCCGGCCATCGGCATCAAGGCCGGTGAGGCCGTCGTACACGAAGCGGATGAGCCGCTGTGCGCTTGTGTTGTGTGCAAACAGGGGGTCCATGCTGCCGGGTTTGTGCGTATCGCCTATGCGCAGGGTGAAGGGGTCTGATTGGGCTTCCTGTGCCGGTACTACCCCGGAAGGCTCAATTGTACGGGCCTGATCCCTTACCTGAACGGTTTCCGGAGTAGAACCGCAGGCCTGCAGCAGCAGGATGGCGGCCAAAATGGCGGACAGAGATAAAATTTTGCGCATAGCTTTGGGATGTGTTGGGTTTGTATGAGAAATAAATCAGCCTTTGCCTTTCAGACCTTTGATACCTTTAACCGCCTTTGTGCTCAGCAGGTTCGTTTCGTAGCTGCGAACGCGGCCGTTTTTCTCACGATGCCGGGCAACGGCGATATCCAGCAGTTTTTTCATGAGTTGCGGAAAGCCGATTCCGGTTTTATCCCACAGGTAAAAAGAAAAGGAGCCGGGTATGGTGTTGATTTCATTGAAATAGAACTGGCCGGTTTCGTCGTTCACCAGAAAATCGAACCGGGCCACGCCGGAGGCGTCGAGTTCGCGGAACAGCCGCAGCGACGCCTGCTGAATGGCTTCGGTGAGCGCCTCCGGAATCGGAGCAGGGATGATGCGGCTTGCCGAAGCCATACCCTTGCCGGAGTCGCCCATGTATTTGTCCTGAAAGGAGAGCAGTTCGGCCGAGCCTTTGGGCTGCTCGCACACACTCGCCTGCGCGTCGGCGGCATTGCCCAGCACCGAACAGTTTACCTCCCGCAGCGGCCGCACCGCTTTCTCGGTGAGCAGATGTGCATCGTAGCGGAAGCCGGTTTCCACAGCGCGCACGATGGCGTCGCGCCCGCTCACCACTTCCACGCCGATACTGCTGCCGAGCCGTAGCGGCTTCACCACAACAGTTGTGTCGAGGGCGAGGATTTTTTCGAGCAGTGCTTCGCTGCCGGCAGCCCATTCTACTTCGGTAAAGTCGAGGCCTTCAACTACGGGCACCCCGCAGGCCGCCGCGTGAACCTTGGCCGCGCGCTTGTCCATCCCCACCGAGGAGGCCATCACCCCGCTGCCGGTGTAAGGCAGGTTGTACTGCTCGCAAAGCCCCTGAAAGGCGCCGTTTTCACCTTCCGAGCCGTGAAAGGCCACAAGCACCACATCCACCGGCCATACTTTGGGTTTGCTGAAAAGTCCGCCCTTGCGGGTTTCGCTGAGCACCGTTCGCCCGAGGGCATCGGTCTGAAACGCGCAGGGCACGGCCTGCTGCTCAAGCGTTTTGAGGTCTTTGTACGATTCAAGCTCAAGCAGCTGCGGACCCGTGAGGAAGCGGCCGCTTTTGCTCACATACAGCGGCGTGAGGCTTAGTCCGCTGTCTTTCAGGGCGCTTGCCGCCTGAATCGCGGTTATGACCGAAACTTCGTGCTCGGGCGATACACCCCCGAAAGCAACTAAAACATGCTGAAACATAGCGTCAATAAAAAAGAAGGTTTTTTCGGGTGATGGGCTTCCGGACCTGCGGAAGCTTTCCGGGTGAGATTAAAGTTGGGAAAGAGAGGAATGAAGATGAAGTCGAAGCCGAAGCCGAAGCCGCTCAGCCTGCGGCGGGCAGGGTGAATTTCATGATGGTACCTTTGCCAGGCTCGCTTTCAACGGAAATGCGGGTTTGATGCGCATCGAGAATGCTTTTCACAACGGCCAGACCCAGACCCGTACCGCCGCTGTCGCGGGAGCGGGCTTTGTCGGTGCGGTAAAAGCGGTCAAAAAGATACGGAATATGTTCGGCCTGTATGCCGATACCGGAATCCTTCACGCTGATTTCAACCTTGCCGCCGGCCGTATTCTGCCAGCTCACCTCGATCTGCCCTTCGGAGGAGTACTTGATGGCGTTGCTGATGAGGTTATCGAGTACCTGCTCAATCTTGTTGGGATCGGCCATCACGCGGCAGTCCGCGCATCCGCTGAACCTGAGCTTCAGCTTTTTTTCATCGGCAAGGGTGCTGTAGGCCTGCTCGAGATTCTGCATCACCCTGCTTAGCACAAAAACGCGGGGATGCACGAAGTTGGGATCGAGATCGGAGCGCTGAAGCGTCATCAGGTCCTGAAAGAGCCGGTTCATGCGCTCCGACTGATTTCGGGCGCTTTGCAGGAAGCGGGCGCGTTTTTCGGCAGGGAGGTTGCTCATGTCGAGCATTTCGAGCGCACCCGAAATGGTGTGCAGCGGGTTGCGGATTTCATGGGCGATATCGGCATAAAACTGCTTCTGACGCCTGCTTGCTGCCAGCAGCTTTTCGTTTTCCTCGCGCAGCCGTTCCGACATCTGATTGAGGGAGCTTGCCAGGGTTCCGAATTCGTCGGAGCGGTTCAGCTCGATGCGGTGCTCGGTTTCGCCACCCGCGATGCGCTTGGCCGCTGTTGTGAGCTGTGTGATGGGCTTCGCCAGATAGTTGCTGAAGATGAAGCTCACAAATAAAATGATGGCGATGGAAACAAACATGCCCGAGTAGATAATCCAGCGGATGGTATGTACCGGGCGGTAAATTTCAGATTTCAGGCGGCTTACTTCTATGGTATAGCGGGAGTCTTCGAGCTGCAGGTGCAGGTTTCCGTACACGAAAACCCGTTCGTGCTGATCGCGGTAGTGCACAGCAAGGGAGGTTGCATGCATTTCGCTGAGCAATTGCTGAAGTTCGGAGGAAAGGCTGGTGTACACATCAGACTGCCAGTTTTGTGTGCGAACCGGCCGGAGAAACAGTTGCCCTTCGGCGTCGAATACGCGGATGTCGTAAATCGATTCGCGCCCGATTACGGGCAGTACTTCCGTAAGATCGCGCTCAGTTTTGCTCGTGAGCTGCAGCGTTACCAGAATCTGATTGGCATCGGCCCGCATATCCTGCTCGGCCTGATTCATCAGATAACCGCGGATGAATACGATGGAATAACTGCTGATGGCTGTAACGCCGAAAACGAGCAGCAGTACGAAGGTAATCGAGAGCTTGAACTGAATTCTCATGGCGGTGCTTTATCCCGCCATTTCCCGGTTCATGCCGTAGCCGGTACCGCGGTAGGTTTTGATGGCTTCCCCTGCTGAGCCGAGCTTGATACGAAGGTTCTTAACGTGCACATCAACGGTGCGGTCGAATACGAATTTCTGATCGTCGGAGATGTGCTCCAGAATTTCCTGCCGCGTGTAAACCTTGTTGGGCTGCTGCAGGAAGAGCTCCAGAATCCGGAACTCGGTGTGCGTGAGGTCAACCCGCTGATTATCGACCTGCACCTCGAAGTTGGTGTTATCGAGGTAAATATTGCGGAAGTGCAGCCAGCCGGAGGTACGGGCCGGCTGCCGGCGGAGCAGGCTTTTGACCCGGGCTTCGATCAGCTTAAAGCTTGCAGGCTTGGCGATGTAGTCGTCGGCGCCGGCTTCGAGACCCGAAATTTCGTCGCTTTCGCGGTCTTTGGCCGTGAGGAAAATGATGGGTACACTTGCGAGGATGGGGTTCTCCCGCATCCGCTTGCAGATTTCCATGCCGTTTACAGCCGGCACCATAATATCAAGAATGGCCATGTCGATTTTGTCGGGCCGCTGCGTGATGTACTCCATCGCCTGCTTGCCGTCGTAGGCTTGCAGTACTTCGAAGTTGTGCATTTCAAGATAGTTGGCCAGCATGTCAGCGGCTTCTTTTTCGTCTTCGAGAAGCAGAATTGCGTGTTTTACATCCACCGGAGTTTGCTTAGTTAAAGATGTGGTTTATGTGTTGGGAAAGGGAACACCGGCAGGGCGCGCATCATTTCTGATACACTACCGATACGGTCATCCCTTTGCGCACATTCAGGAGTTCGGCTGCATTGCCGTTGCGCACGGAAATTTCCAGCATACCGGAACTGCCGATCAGGGCTACGGGCTCTCCTTCGGTAACCGAGCTGTAGCAGCGGTCAACGGATTTGAGGATGGTTGTACCGGCATAAATTTTTAGTGCGGTTTGGCCGTTTTGAGGCAGCAGTTTGTGCGGAATGTTGGTGATGAGGTTGCCGTAGGTATCGATGTGGCTCACCCAGCCCTGAATGCCTTCATCATCAGAAATAGGCTGCGCCCAGCGAAAGTACAGGGGCGTTTCCACAAGCGGACCAAACCGCTCAGCGGCGATACCTGTGCTCAGATGCGCGGCTGCCGGGGCAAAAATATCGCGCCCGTGAAAGGTATTGGATACCTCAGCCAGCATGAAATCCGGATTGATAATTTCGCGTGCAATGAGCGGTTTCCCGTCGGCAATGAGGGGGAACAGCCCGTTATCCGGACCCACAAAAAAATGCCCTTCGATTTCGCAGATCAAAGGGCGGCGGGCACTCCCGACACCGGGATCAACAACACAAAGGTGTATGCTGCCCGGCGGGAAATCAAAAGCCACATTTTTAACAACCCAGGCTCCCGCCATGATGTCCTGAGGCGGGAGCGCGTGAGAAATATCAATCAGAGTTGCCCGCGGGCTGATGCGCAGAATAGCCGCTTTCATGGCGGCAGTGTAATAATCCTGGTAGCCGAAGTCGGTCGTGAGCGTTATAACAGCAGAGGTTTCACGCATGAAAGAGAGGTTGGTGAAAAGGCTAAAGGCCGCTGACCGATGGCCGGATTAGTACGTGTTCAGCATTACAGGCATAACGAGCATCAGAATTTCTTTGCCCGGCTCCTGTTCGGCAGGTTTCACGATGCCTGCACGGTTGGGAGTGGAAAACTCGAACTTTACTTCTGAGTCGTTCACATTGCTGATTACATCTGCGAGATAACGCGCGTTGAATCCGATTTCCATCGGTTCATCTGAATATTCAGCAGTGAGCCTTTCTTCGGCTTCGCTGCTCAGGTCGATATCCTCAGCTTTGATGTTGAGCTCGTCGGCTTCAAGCCTCAGACGAATCTGCCGTGTGCTCGAACTGGAGAAAATGGCAACCCGTTTTACGGTTGCGAGAAGCTCATCTTTGGTTACAATCAGCGTTTTTTCATTATCCCGCGGGATAACGGTTTCATAGTTCGGGTACTGCTGATTAATAAGGCGTGCGATAATCTGCGTGTTGCCGCTCTTGAAACTCACATGCTGATCGGTAACGCTGATCTGACACTCAAGCGAATCAAGCGATTTATTGGTGAGGTTGAGCGCTTTGTCCGGCACGATAAAATTGATGTCGAATTCGGCTTTCAGCTCATTGAGGGTAAGCTTAACAAGCCGGTGGCCATCGGTCGCAACAACTTTGCTTTGCTCGGTACCGATCTGAAAATACACACCCATCATAGCCGGGCGTAAATCATCGGAAGAAACGGCAAAGCTTGTTTTCGCAATGGCATCGCGGATAAGGCCGGTTGAGGTTTCAATAATAGTAGCCTCATCGAGCGTTGGGGTTGCGGGGAATTCATCTCCGTCTTCGCCGGCGAGGCGGTAAGAGCCTTTGTCTGTTTTAAAGAGGACGTTGTAGCGCTCATCAATAGAAAATGAAACCGGAATATCAGGCAGGGCCCGAAGGGTATCGAGCAGGCGGCGGGCCGGTACGGCAACAGAACCTTCCTCTTCAATTTCAGCGCTTACATATTCAACTATAGTAACTTCAAGGTCAGTTGCTGAAAGCTTTAATTTACCGCCTTCGCTTTCGAACAAAACCATCTCCAGGATGGGCATAGTTGCTTTGGCCGGTACGGCTCCTGCAACGGCTGAGAGACTCTTGACAAGCTCACCGCTTGAAACTGTAAATTTCATGGGAAAGAGGGAATAGGATTAAAATGGTGAATCAGAAAAAACAAATAGTTAGGCGGCCCGGAATCAGCCATAAGTCTAAATGGTAATAGTAAGAAATTAAAAAGGTGCTTCCAAACGTAATCGCGCCTGCTGCTTAAGGCTGTGAAGGGATCAGATTACCGCAATTCAGTCCGGAAATTTTGGGCAGTATCAACCCGGAAGTTGGCGCCTGAAACTAAAAAGCAGGCATTTTATACGGGAATCCGTATTTTAAGCGAACATAATTTCATGTAACGCATCAGGCAGTGCAATAAATGGATTACGAACACAGGTAAAAATATATGTGCAATTTGTGTATCGTTTTGTGGATGATGTGGGGAAAACCAAGCTGTTAATTATTTGAGGCTTAACAGAAAGGCCCTGTTCGTAAAACCTGACCGATGTGTTTTTTTTAATTTGACTATATCAACCTTAAACACCTACTTTGGGGTAGAAAGTGGGAGAAAGTGGTAGAATATCCCAAATCACTGAAAATGACACATAAACGCAGGTTTCTAAGGTTGTGGCGAGTTTCAAAGGCGAATATGAGAATGCCATTGACAACAAAGGACGTGTGTGCCTGCCTGCCAGACTGCGTAAAATTGTCAATCCCGAATTTCAGGATAAGTACACCATCTTAATTGGTAAAGAATCCTGCCTGTCTCTGTATCCGCAGGACAACTGGAAAATTTTTGAAAAAGGAATAAGCCGGCTCAACCCTGCAAATAAATTTGCAGGAAAACTCAAGCGGCGAATCATGCGAAACTCTGTTGATATCGTGCTGGACAACCAAAACCGGATTGCCCTCTCACCTAAGCAGATGGCGCACGCCGGCCTTAACGACAAAGCCATTTTTATAGGATGTAACGACCACATCGAAATCTGGTCGCCTGAGTATCTCGCTAAAGAGGATGAAGAGTTTACGGACGAAATGTTTGCCGAAACCTTCGAAAAAATTCTTGGCGCTGATGTTTTCTTACCTGACGAACAATGACAAGTGAAACCTGGCACATACCTGTTATGCCGGCCGAAACCCTTGAATGGCTGGTTACTGACTCCGACGGCGTGTATATCGATGCTACGCTCGGTGCAGGGGGGCATTCCGCGCTGCTGCTTCAGCAGTTGGGCAGCGGTGCTCAGGTTTTTGGAATTGATCAGGATGATGAAGCTCTGGCCGAAACAGCCCGCCGTATTGATGATGAGCGCCTGAAAACAGTAAAGGGCAATTTTGGGTTTATCGCTACCCTTATGCACCCCGGGCTTCACGGGAAGATTTCGGGCATTTTATTCGATTACGGCGTATCGAGCCATCAGATCGATGCACCGGAACGCGGCTTTACGTTCCGGGAAGACGGCCCCCTTGATATGCGCATGGGCAACCTCAGCAGCCTCACGGCCCGTGATGTAGTAAACACCTATCCCTTCGAAAGGCTGCGGAACCTGCTGTTTGAGTATGGCGAGGAACGACGCTCTTCGGCTATTGCCCGGCAAATTACCGAAAGCCGCCCTCTCGAAAGTACAGCCGACCTGCGCAAATGTGTAGAAGCCGTTATTCGGGGCCCTCACCTGGTTAAAAGCCTCGCCCGCGTATTTCAGGCGATTCGTATTGAGGTGAACCGTGAACTCGAAATGCTCCGCAACGGCCTCGACCAAAGCCTGAAGCTGCTCAAACCGGGCGGTCGCATTGTTACCATCGCCTATCACTCGCTTGAAGACCGGCTTGTGAAGAACTTCTTCCGTACCGGAAACTTCGGGGGTAAGCAGGAAAAAGATTTTTACGGAAATATCATCCGTCCGCTCCAACCGCTGCACAACAGGCCGGTTACGGCCGGAGATGCTGAAATTCAGCTAAACCCCCGTGCCCGCAGTGCGCGCCTTCGCGCCGCTGAAAAAAACACTGAGGAGGTCCCAAAATGAGCAGCTATGTTGAGCGGACTCCTTTCAGCCCGTCGCAGGCAGGCAAGGCTTATGAGCCTTTTGCAGGCAACCCCGCATCTGTGTTCGGGGAGCGTATGCCGGTTGCCGATACACCCGCCAAGCCGCAGGATACATTTATTACAGCAGCTGCGGCGAAAAAGCAGGCCGCGAAAAAGCAGGAAAAAAAATCAGGCGTTTTAAAAATCTACGGTATTCTGTTTGCCGTCGGTTTGCTCGCTATGGCTTACATCACCCATCAGTACGCCATGCAACAGCTGCTTGATGAGGTTGGGCAGTCGCAGCGTGAGCTGGATCGGGTTCAGATGATTCATGAGGCCCGTGTGCTGCGGTATCAGCAGCTTACAGGCCCCTCAGAAGTGTTTTCGAGAGCAAGGGCACAAGGTTTTGAACATATCGGTCCGGCCGATTTTGTAATCGAAAGGGGGCGGTAGAATGAAATCTGACCGTAACGTGCTGGCGGCACGACTTTTATTGGTTTTTGGCGCCCTGCTCATTCTGCCTGCTGCCATTCTGGTGCAGATGCTCCGCATTCAGTTTGCTGAGGGGGATGCCCTTCGCGAACTCGGAAACCTGCAAAGCACGCATCAGATTGCCATCCCGGCACAGCGCGGGAATATTTACGACATCAACGGCCGGCTGCTCGTTACCAACACTGTGAGCTACTCGGTTGCCGTTGATCCGCTGGTGACGAACCCGCAGCCGAATGAAACGGAACGCATTGCCGCTATTCTGGAATACTTCACCGGCCGAAGCCGGGCTGAGTTTTTGCGCACCATCCGGCAGGCCCCACAGGGTTCCCGATACATTGTGCTCGGGCGTGATTTTGACCGGGCCGTTTTTGACAGTCTGCGCGCACACCGCTTCCGTGGTATTATTTTGGAAGAGCGCTTCAGGCGGCACTTCAACCATGATAACATGGCATCGCACGTGCTGGGCTATGTGAACCATGAAAGCAGCGGGATGGATGGTCTTGAGCGGGCCTACAACGATTTGCTTAGAGGCCGCGACGGGCAGCAGCATGTGCGCCTCGACAGCCAGCGCAGAATCCGACAGTATGTCGGCGCTCCCAGCCGCCGGCCGCAGCAGGGGCACAGCCTCATCACAACCATTGATGCGCACATTCAGGCCATAGCTGAGGAAGAGCTTCAGGCAGGCCTGCGCCGCACAGGTGCCAGGCAGGGCACCGTAATTATTGTGCGCCCCGAAAACGGGCAGGTTGTGGCTATGGCCAACTATCCTGACTTTAACCCGAACCGGCCAGGCACCATCGGGCGCGAAACCCGCCGTAATGCCGCTATTTCGGATATGATTGAGCCGGGCTCTACTTTCAAACTCGTGACTGCTGTTGCGGCTTTCGAGCAGGGCGCCGTTCAGCTCGATGAAGTGTTTAACACTCCGGAAAGCGGAACCCGCCTCATTCGCGGGCAGCTGATGCGTGATCATATTCCGCTCGGGGATATCACATTCAGGCAGGCGATTGAGCGCTCCTCGAATATCGCAACGGCCGAAGCTGCCATGCGCCTCGACCGCGATGTGTTTTTTCAGTATGTGCGCAATTTTGGCTTCGGAGCCCTTTCGAGTATCGACCTGCCCGGTGAGGAAAGCGGGCGCCTGCGCCGCCCCCTGCACTGGAGCGGCGTAACACAGCCGTGGATGTCTATCGGCTATGAAGTACAGGTAACCGCACTGCAAATGGTGATGTCATATGCTGCAATTGCCAACGACGGCCGGCTCATGCGACCCTACGTAGTGGACCACGTAGTGGATGAGTCCGGCCGTGTGGTGCAGCAAAACCGCCCGACCGTTATCCGGCAGGCCGTTCGGCCCGAAACTGTGCGTGCCCTGCAACCCGCATTTCAGAACGTGGTTTCTGAAGACGGCACCGCCCGGCTTGCTTCCGTTGCCGGGCTTTCCATTGCCGGCAAAACAGGAACGGCACAAAAATTTATCGACGGCCGCTATCAGCAGCGGTACCGGGCTTCATTTGTTGGCTACTTCCCGGCCGAAGCACCCAAGTATGCCATGATTGTGCTGCTCGACGAACCGCAGACCAGCATCTTTGGCGGTACAACAGCCGGCATCGTTTTCCGGGAAATTACGCGCCGCATTATGGGTGTGGATCATAATGTGCGCAACCTTGTGCAGCGCGACCTTCGTGATATTGACGAGCGCCGCACCCCTCAACTTACAGGCTTACAGGCCGATAATGCCGGCAATCTTGCTGCAAGTCTCGGTTTCAGGCTTGTGGTGCAGGGGGAAGGCACCCGGGTTTCTGAACAGCAACCTGCTGCCGGGCAGCCGCTTGCTGCCGGTGAGCCGATCCGCATCACCCTGAATAACGCAGCCCGCACCGAAATTACCGAAGGCGCGCGACCGCTTGTACCCGACGTAACCGGGCTGAGCATGCGTGAGGCCTTTGCCGTGCTGCGTGAAGCCGGTTATGAAATTCAGCAAACCGGTTCCGGTACGGTTGCAGCACAGTTCCCGCAGGCCGGGGCAGTTATGCAGCGCGGCAGAGCGGTAAGCATCCGCGGCCGCGCCCCCGGAATGGATGTACTCATTAGCGACAGGGGAGGAGGGTAGCCGATGCGGAAACTGAGTTTACAGACCATCCGAGACCTCTCCAAAGCTGACCGTGAAACCGGGCAGCTTCTTGCGTTTTACAGCGGGGTGAGTGTTAATTCCGGCAAAGTGCGCGAAAACGGCATTTTTGCGGCTGTTTCGGGCTACAGTACCGACGGGCACCGTTTTATCCCGGCGGCCCTCGACGCCGGTGCGCGCCTCATCCTTACCGAGCGCAATCCGGCTGAAGTGCTCGCTGAAACCGGCCGTGATGATGTTGGGGTGATGCAGGTGCCCGAGATCCGCGCTGCCGTTGCGCAGCTTGCTTTCGCTTTTGCCGGTAACCCGCAGCGCCGGCTCAGAATTGCGGGCATTACCGGTACCAACGGCAAAACGACCGTGAGTACGCTCGTGCATCAGGCGCTTACGCAGCTCGGCTACACCGCCGGACTGATGGGCACCATCTCGATTGCCGTGGGCAGCCGCAGTACCGAAAGCCGGCTCACGACCGGCGACCCGGAGCAGATTGCATCGGCCATGGCCGATATGGCGGAGGCCGGCTGTACCCATCTCGTGATGGAAGTCTCCTCCCATGCCCTTGATCAGAAGCGCACCGACGCCCTGTCGTTTGATGTGGCGGCCTTCACCAACCTCAGCCACGATCACCTGGACTATCACAAAACCGAGGCGGCCTATGTGCAGGCCAAAAAGCGGCTTTTTGACGGGCTCAGCGAAGATGCCGTTGCTGTGGTGAATGCCGATGATGCGCACACCGCTGAGATGGTGCGCGATTGCCGCGCCTCTGTCTGGGAGCTCAGCCTGAAAGACAGCAGCCTGAAGGTGCTGCGCAGCGACGCCGCCGGAATTGTGCTTGAAATTGATGATACCCGCATTGAATCGCCCCTGAGCGGGCATTTCAATGTGTACAATGTGGCCATGGCCTGGCTCATTTTGCGCGCCTTTGGCTGTGCGCCTCAGAGCGCTGCAGCGGCACTCTCGGCATGCCCCGGCGCCCGCGGCCGTCTTGAGCGCGTGCCGCAGCCGCAGCCTGAACAAGCCGGAAGCCCGGCTGAGGGCACAGGACCCATCACCCTGAAGCTCCCGGAAGTTTTTGTGGATTATGCGCACACGCCCGATGCCCTTCGCAACGTGCTCGAAACCCTGCGGGCGATTGCCGGTCCGCGCGAGCTCAGCGTCGTTTTTGGCTGCGGAGGCGACCGCGACAAAACCAAGCGCCCGGTGATGGGCCGCATTGCCGCCGAACTGGCCGATGTGGTTGTGATCACCTCCGATAACCCGCGCACGGAAGATCCGGCGCAGATTATCGCCGAAATTGAAGCCGGCATCAGCAGGGCAGGTGTGCTTACCGAGGCCGACCGGCGTAAGGCCATAGCCTCCGCCATCGCGCAGGCGCAGCCCGGCAGCATCGTGCTTATCGCCGGCAAAGGGCACGAAACCTATCAGGAAATAAAGGGGGTCTGCTACCCGATGGACGATGCCGCCCTCGCAGCGGAAGCCCTGAAGGCGCGCGCAGCCCGCACCGGAAACACTCACCAAAACGCCCGCCAAGAGGAGGCTTAAGATGCTGTATTTGCTGCTTGAATACCTCCGTCAGGAGTTTGGGGTGCCCGGTTTCGGGGCCTTCGGATTTATTACCGTGCGCGCGGCAATGGCGGCGGGTATGGCGCTGATTATCAGCATTGTGTTTGGCAAGCGCATCATCCGGCTGCTGCAGCGGCTGCAGCTCGGGGAAACCATCCGCGAAGATATCGGCCTCGACAACCACAAGTCCAAAGCCGGAACACCGAGCATGGGCGGCCTCATCATTATTCTGGCAGTCGTAGTGCCAAGCCTGCTGTGGATGAACCCCTCGAGCGTGTACAAGTGGCTGATACTATTTGTTGTAATTGGCCTTGGGGCCGTTGGGTTTCTGGATGATTACATCAAGATCATCAAAAAAAATAAAGACGGACTGATGGCGCGCTTTAAGCTGATCGGGCAGATTGCCGTAGGCTTGGTGCTGGGTTCGTTTCTTTATTTCTACCCCGCTTTCAGCGATTATAACACCATCACGACGGTTCCTTTTCTGAAGGATGTGAACCTGAACTATGCCATTCTGGGCGACGAGCTGGGATGGCTGATTTACATCCCCGTGGTCATTTTCATCATTACGGCCCTGAGCAACGCGGTGAACCTCACTGACGGACTCGACGGGCTTGCGGCTGGCACTACCGCTATTGCGGGTATGGCGCTTGGCGTGCTGGCCTACGTTTCGGGCCGGGTCGATTATTCGGGATACCTCGATTTGCTGTTTCTGCCCGGTGTGGGCGAACTGGCCATTTTCTGCGCTGCACTGGTCGGTGCCTGTTTCGGATTTTTGTGGTACAACACCTATCCCGCGCAGGTTTTCATGGGCGATACCGGCTCGCTTGCGCTGGGCGGTACCATCGGCGCTGTTGCCCTGATGGTACACAAGGAACTGCTGCTGCCGGTGCTTTGCGGCGTATTTCTGATGGAGACGGTTTCAGTAATTATTCAGACTACCTACTTCAAATACACCAAAAAACGCTACGGCGAAGGGCGGCGGGTTTTCCTGATGGCACCCATCCATCATCATTTCGAAAAACAAGGCTGGCAGGAACCCAAAATCGTGGTCCGCTTCTGGATTATTGCCGTCATGCTGGCCGTATTCACCATTATAACCCTCAAATTGCGATGAAAGAGATCAGCGGTAAAACTATTGTGATTGTTGGTGGCGCGCGCAGCGGTGTTGCGGCAGCTGTTTTGCTGCACGGTATGGGCGCTACTGTGTTCGTGACCGATGCCGGCTTTCTTTCGGAGCAGTCGAGGGCGGTGCTGACCGAAAAAGGTATTCCGTTTGAAGAAAAGGGGCACTCAGACCGGGCTAAGGTGGCTGATTTTGCGGTAGTGAGCCCCGGCGTGCCCGATGAAGCTCCGTTGATTCAGTATTTCTTTTTCAACGATATAAAGGTGTACAGCGAAATGGAGGTGGCCTGCTGGTTCAGCAAGAGTCCGCTTACAGCAGTGACCGGAAGCAACGGTAAAACCACTACAACGAGTTGGATGCGCCATTTGTGGGAAACCGCGCAGCGGCCGGCCCTGGTTGGCGGAAACATCGGCGTACCGGTTTCCGAGCTGGTACATCAAACGGCTGCCGATAAGGACCTCATCCTGGAAGTGAGCAGTTTTCAGCTCGATCATATCCGGAGCTTTCGCCCGCGGGTGAGCATGATTCTCAACATCACCCCGGATCACCTGAACCGCTATCAGAACAAGTTTAAGTACTACGTGGCTTCCAAGATGCGCATCATCCGGAATCAGCTGCCATCCGATTTCCTGATTTACAATTACGACGACCCCGTACTCAAAGAGCAGATCGGCGTGATCGGTGTAAGGCCCGACGGCCCGGCGCGGATTCCGTTTTCGCTCACAGAAGAGCCCGAAACCGGCGCTTTCCTGCGCGATGATCATATTGTGCTGCGATTCGACGGGCAGGAAGAGGTGCTGCTGCATAAGGATGAGGTGAGCCTGCGCGGCCGCCATAACCTGGCCAACAGCATGGCCGTTGCCCTCGCCGGGCGCCTCAACGGCATTGCTTCGGAGCACATCCGGCAGAGCCTGAAAACTTTTGAAGGCGTGGAGCACCGCCTTGAGCAGGTACGCATCATCAACGGGGTGCGCTACATCAACGACAGTAAGGCAACCAATGTGAATGCCGTGTGGTACGCGCTTCAGGGCATAAAGGCACCGGTTGTGCTGATTCTCGGCGGTCAGGATAAAGGCAACAACTACCGCGAACTCACTGATCAGCTCAAGAAAAAAGTGCACAGCCTCATCGCCATCGGCGAGGCACGGGCGGCCATCCGCGAGCAGGTTTCGCGGGATGCGCTCTACTTTTTTGAGGCAGAGAGCATGAAGGAAGCAGTGCAGATTGCAAGCCGTCAGGCCCGTAAGGGCGAAGTGGTGCTGCTAAGTCCGGCCTGTGCTTCCTTTGATATGTTTGAAAATTATGAACATCGCGGAAGGGTCTTCAAGCAGGCCGTAATGGCGCTGCCGGAATAGCCAGAAGCTGAGACCCGGCCCGGAAAGCCTTCCCCCGAAAAACACCATCACAACTGTTTCATGAGTACTGCAACCCCACATACCGGCTTTGGCAGCATCCCCTCCCCTGAGGCGGAGGATACCGGCATGCGCAGTGGCAGTGACGGTGTGCTGCTGTTTTGCGTGATTGCCCTGATGGTTTTCGGCTGTCTGGCTGTTTACTCATCCATCGCTTATTTCGCTGAGAACAGGGGCGAGACGGCCGGTGCTTTTTTATTTAAGCACGGCTTTAAGCTGAGCCTGGCTTTCATCACCATGTTTGTAGCGGCCAAGGTGAACTATCGCATCGTGGCCGAATGGAGTAAGGTGGTGTTGATTGTGAGCTGGGTGCTGCTGATCTGGGTGAGCTATAACGGGGTGGAAGTACACGGTGCAAAGCGCTCGCTAAGCCTGGCCGGCGTGGCGTTTCAGCCGTCGTCGGTGGCGATGGTGGCTTTGCTGATGTATCTGTGCCACATGATGTTCCAAAAAAGGACCTATATCGAAGATTTTGGCAAATCCTTTTTCCCGGCTCTGTTCTGGATTTGCGGTACGGCCCTTTTTGTGGGTCTGGAAGATTTTTCGAGCGCGGCTCTTATACTGCTGCTCAGCTTCATTATGATGTTTGTGGGCAGAATGAGTGTGAAGCATCTGGGGCTGCTGGTGCTAAGCGGTGCGCTGCTGGGCGGGCTGCTGGTTTCACAAACACAAGAGCGCCAATCGCGGCTCAACAACTATGTGAATCAGGTTCTCAACATTCAGAGCAGTCAGCTGGTGGGCAATCCCGGTGGCTATCAGGCGCAGCAGGCGCACATTGCTATAGCGCGTGGCGGCCTTTTGGGTGTTGGTGTGGGCAAAAGCACACAGCGCGACTTTCTGCCGGCTCCTTACAACGATTTTATTTATGCCATTATAGCCGAAGAGTACGGCCTGCTCGGTGCATTTGCACTGCTGCTGATTTACGTGGTGATTCTGATCCGCGGCGTCATTTTTATTGCAAACCGTGCCCGCGACGACCTCGGTGCCTACATGGCCATGGCCTGCACGATCACCATTGTGGTGTATGGGCTCGTGAATGCGGCCGTTGCGACCGGTCTTTTTCCGGTTACGGGGCTGCCGATGCCGTTTATCAGTTACGGAGGTACGAGCATGCTCACTGCCGGATTTATGATGGGCGTTTTGATGAATATTTCCAAACACCGCCGGGAGGAGCATGAAGATGCCTGAGCAAAAATGGACCTTTCTGCTGAGCGGCGGCGGTACCGGCGGACACGTGTACCCGGCCATCGCCATTGCTGACGCCCTTCGTGAGCGCATTCCTGATGCGGTGATCCGCTTTGCCGGCTCGCCTGAGCGCATCGAGTGGAAAGCTGTGCCCAAAGCGGGCTACGGGATTTCGCCCATCTGGATCAGCGGCGTACAGCGTCGGCTCACCCTTTCGAACCTGCTGGTGCCGGTAAAACTGCTTGTGAGCCTGTTCCAGAGCCTGGTCATCATCCGGCGGCTGCGTCCGCATGCGGTTATCTGCACAGGCGGCTATGTGTCGGGTCCGGTAGGGTTTATGGCAGGACTGCTCGGCGTGCCCCTTTTCCTGCAGGAGCAGAATGGCTACCCCGGCGTAACGACAAGGCTGCTCGCACGCTTTGCCCGGAAAATTTACCTCGCCTTTGCCGGTGCCGATGAATGGCTGCAAAAATCGAAAGATAAGCTACGCCTCACCGGAAACCCGACCCGGCGGGATATTGTGGCTTCGTTTGAAGGGGAGCTTACAGAAATGCCTTACGGCATGGAAAAGGGCCGGCGGACACTGCTCGTACTTGGTGGCAGCGGCGGGGCAAAAGCCATCAATGATACGGTGGTTGCACACCTCAAAAGGATGCACGACGATATGCAGCTGCAGGTTTTATGGCAGTGCGGCCCGGCCTACTACGAAAAACTAAAAGCTGAAACCGACCCTGAACGCTGGCCCCGCGTACACCTCACGCCCTTTATCGACGATATGGCTGCGGCCTACAAAGCCGCCGACGTCGTTTTTGCCCGCGCCGGTGCCGGAACCTGTACCGAGCTGCTGATTGCCGGAAAGCCTTCCATCCTGATGCCTTCACCACACGTGGCCGGCAACCATCAGTTCCACAACGCGGCCGATATGGTAGGCCTCGGGGCTTCCATCATGATGGAAGATGATGAAGGCCCGCAGGTGATGGCCGATTTTCTCAACGATATTTTTGTGGAAAAAGGCCGCATGGGTAAAATGCAGGCCGCAGCCCGTGAAGCTGCAAAACCAAAAGCCGCTCAGCTCGTGGCAACCGACATTCTGAACACCATCATCCCCCTGTACCCCCCGAAACGATGATTTCCTTTATGGCTCAAACGAATCCTAATACTGAATCTGAATCTGCTGTGAACAAGAAAATTATTCCGCAGCCTATTTTTGGCAATACCCGCCACATACACATGGTGGGCATTGGCGGCATTGGCATGAGCGGCATGGCCGAGATTCTGATTCGCCGGGGATACAAAGTGAGCGGCTCTGACGGGGCACAGTCAGAAACAACCGAGCGCCTGGAAAGTATTGGCGCCAAGGTGTTTATCGGGCATGAGGCCGCAAATATTGAAGGTGCCGATGTGGTGGTTTACACAAGCGCTGTTCAGGCCACCGAAAACGTGGAAACCCGCGCGGCCCTTGTACAGCGCATCCCGACTATCAAGCGGGCGGAGATGCTCGCCGAGCTGATGCGCATGAAATTCGGTATCGGTATTGCCGGTACGCACGGCAAAACGACAACGACGACCATGGCCGGCCATGTGGTACAGCGCGGGGGCTTTGACCCGACCATTATTGTGGGCGGGCGCGTGCACAGCTTCGACAAAACCAATGCCGTAGTAGGCGGAGGCGACATCATTATTGTAGAGGCCGACGAGTACGACCGCACCTTCCTCAAGCTTTCGCCCTCTATGGCGGTGATTACCAACATTGAAGCGGAGCATCTTGATATTTATGAAGATGTGGACGACATCAAACGCGCTTTTCTGGAGTTTGCCAACAAGGTTCCGTTTTACGGCTCGGTGATTTTGTGTCTTGATGATGAGGAAGTGCGCAGCATCCTTCCGGGTATTGAGCGCCGCACGCTCACCTACGGCTATACGCCTCAGGCAAGGCTGCGGCCGTCCAAAACCGAGCTTACCGGCCTCACCACAAGTTTCGATGTGAAACTCGACGGTGAAAAGCTTGGTCGTGTAACCATAAATGCGCCCGGTGAGCACAATGTGCGCAATGCGCTTGCCGCGGTAGGGGTGGGCCTTGAGCTGAATATGAATTTTGAGGATATCGCCGCCGGACTCGAAACCTACAGCGGGGTTTTCCGGCGTTTCCAGTCTAAATACGATGACGGCGATATCATGGTGGTTGATGACTACGCGCATCACCCGACAGAGGTGAGCGCAACGCTCTCCGCGGCCCGCAAAGGCTGGCCCGACCGCCGGATTGTGGCCGTGTTTCAGCCGCATCTGTACTCGCGCACCCGCGACATGTGTGAAGAGTTCGGCTCGTCGTTTTTTGATGCCGATGTGATGGTGGTCACCGATATTTACCCTGCCCGTGAAAAGCCGATCGAAGGCGTAACGGGGCAGCTTGTGGCCGATGTGGCCGCGCGCTACGGTCATCGCGATGTTCATTTCGTGGCCGATAAGCGCGAACTGCCGTCAGCTTTGCGGGGCATTGTACAGCCGGGCGATCTTGTGATAACTATGGGCGCGGGCGACATTTATAAATACGGCGAGCTGTTTGTACAGTCTCTGAAGCTCAAGCTTAAACCGGGCGCAAAGGAGGTTCAGGATGAGTAAGTTTATTTATGATACACCGGAGCCGGAACTGCCTGAAAGCGGGGCTCAGGGCGTGATGCCATCCCCCGAACCTCCCAAAAAGCGCAGCCGAAAGGGCAAAGCTAAAGGGAAAGGGAAAGGTGATTTTCTGAAGGGGTTGATGTATCCGGCGGCGCTGCTGCTGCTCGTTGCGGCTTCGCTCGCGGCTTCGTGGCTGCTGCAGGGCCATAGTGTGGTGCAGCAGATTGAGGTGCATGCGCCCGGTTTCACCTCTGCGGAACAGGTACTGGCGCAAAGCGGCCTCACGCAGGGGATGTCTGCCGATGGAGTGCGTCCGCTGGAAGTTCAGGAGCGTATCGATGCGCTGCCGTGGGTGGCTGAAAGCCGCGTGCGCCTGCTGCCCGGTGGCAGGGTGCTCGTGGATGTGCGCGAGCGCAACCCGCTCGCCCTGTTGGTTTCCGGCAGCCGAACCATGCTTGTGGATGCTGAAGGCATGGCGCTGCGCATCCCTGCCGGCTACATGCCTGACCTGCCCCTGCTGTACGGTTTCAGCCTGCCGGAGCATGGCAACAGGCTGCAGGCACCGGAATTTGAGGCCCTGTCTGAATTTCTGCAGGCGCTGCAGCAGGCGCCGGTGGCAGGCATGAAAATCAGTGAGGTAGGCTGGCACCCTGAAGAAGGCGTGATTGCGCTGAGCCGGGAGAACGCTGTGCGGCTGGTATTCGGTGCCGGCGATTTCCCGGAAAAAGTGGACCGCTGGGAACAGTTTTACCGGCAGCTTGCCCCGGTGAAAGGCATGGCGGCCTTCACCCGGCTTGATTTCCGGTTCCGCAATCAGGTAGTTGCCCTGCAGTCCTGAATCTGAATGAATGAATGAATGACCAAAACCCAAAAACCCATCACCCTTAGCGACACTCTTACGAAATGAATATTGAACAAAAAGAAGAACAAATTGTGGTTGGCCTTGATATCGGCACAACTAAAGTGTGTGCGATCGTGGCCTCGGTTAATCAGGACCGGACCATCAACATTCTTGGTGTGGGGAAGGCACCGAGCGACGGGCTGAACCGGGGGGTTGTGGTCAATATCGATAAAACGGTGAATGCCATCCGAACGGCCATTGAGAAGGCTGAGCTGGCTTCGGGCATTCGTGTGCGGGCCGTGAACGTGGGTATTGCAGGCGATCATATAAGCAGCATGCGCAGCCGGGGTGCGGTTACCAACACCAATCAGGACTCTGAAATTACAGCCAAAGACGTGGAGCGCCTGCTCATTGATTGTCAGCAGGTAATGCTGCCTGCGGGTCAGCAAATCATACACGTGATTCCGCAGGAATATATCGTGGACGGGCAGGACGGCATCACCGACCCTATCGGGATGTGCGGCATCCGGCTGGAGGCCAATGTTCATATCATAACGGGCATGGTGTCTGCCATCAAAAATATGTACCGCTGTGTGGAAAAAGCCGGCTACAAAGTGCAGGACATGATCCTGGAGCCGCTGGCATCCTCTTTTGCGGTACTTGAAAAAGATGAAAAAGAAGCCGGCGTTGTGCTGGTTGATATTGGCGGAGGCACCACGGATATCGCCATTTTCAAAGGCAATACCATCCGCCATACTGCGGTATGTGCCATTGCGGGACAAAAAGTTACGGATGATATCAAAGACGGCCTGAGTATTCTGGAAGATCAGGCGCACCGCCTTAAGCACGAGCACGGCCATGCCTGGGCGGATTTGATAGATGAAGAGCAGGTGATACCGGTACCCGGCATAGCCGGCCGGCCGCCAAAGGAAGTCAGAAAAACCATACTGTCGGGCATCATTCAGCCAAGAATTGAGGAAATTCTCGAGATCGTTGGTATTGAAATCAAGCGCAGCGGGCTGGGCAATCAGCTGAGTGCGGGCGTGGTGCTCACCGGGGGCGGTTCTCTCATAAAGGGGATTGTGCCGCTTGCTGCCGAATACCTGGGGCTTGATACCAAACTGGGCATACCCCGCGGGCTAACCGGCGGCCTGATTGAAGAAGTGAACAGCCCGATCCACAGTACAGGGGTGGGGCTTGTGATGCATGCTTTCGAGAGCGCGCAGAATGCCTACCTGGCACAGATGAATCCGATGTCGGCAGCCAGGCCTCACGGATCAGCAGCAGCAGACAGCGGCCAGCGTAACGGCCATGCTGCAGGAACAACTGAAACTAACAAACCCGAAACCCTATCACAAAACGACACTACAGCACCCGCAGCAGCCGGGGATCCTTCGCAGGCAGGCGAAAAGCAAATGGCTGAAAGTCTGATGCAGAAAATTACGAAGCAGATGAAAATCTGGTTCAGAGAGATTTAACAAACAGAGAAACCAATCAGGGAAAACGTTATGGAAACGAATCAAAACGGAAACACAGCTTCAAGATTTGTATTCGACAGCGAAAGCGTCGATAATGCGAGAATTAAGGTTATTGGTGTAGGCGGCGGCGGCGGTAACGCCATCAACACAATGATTGCCAATGGCCTGAATAACGTGGAATATATTGCTCTGAATACCGACAGTCAGGCTCTGAATAAAAGCAAGGCCGACCGCGTAATTCAGGTTGGTGCAAGCCTTACCAGCGGTCTTGGTGCCGGTGCCCGCCCCGAAGTGGGTCGGGAAGCGGTAGAAGAAAACCGCCACGAAATTGAGGATGCCATCGAAGGCTCCGACATGATTTTTGTAACAGCAGGCATGGGCGGCGGTACAGGTACAGGCGGAGCGCCTGTAGTAGCCGGCATTGCCAAGCGCAAAGGCATCCTTACGGTAGGCGTGGTAACTACACCTTTCGAGTTTGAAGGCAAACCCCGCATGCGCTACGCCATGGAAGGCATCAAAGAGCTGAAGAAAAACTGCGATACCCTTATCGTGATTCCGAATCAGCGCCTGTTTGAAGTAAGCGAAGAAAACACAACCCTGGTTGAAGCTTTCAAAATGGCCGATGATGTGCTGCTGAACGCGACCCGCGGTATCTGCGACCTGATTCTGATGCCGGGTATTGTGAACGTGGATTTTGCGGATGTGCGCACAACCATGCTCGACGGGGGCGCGGCCATTATGGGCTCGGCTTCCGCTTCCGGTACCGATCGTGCCGAACTGGCTACGCGGCAGGCCATCAACTCGCCGCTGCTCGACGGCCTGAGCATCCGCGGTTCCCGCAACGTGCTGCTGAACATCTCCTCCAGCAGTCAGCTGAAGATGAATGAAATTAACCTTGCCACCAAAATTATTCAGGATGAAGTCGGAGAAGATGCCGAGATTATCTGGGGTACCGTGCTCGATGAGGAATACGGCGAGGAGCTTCGTATTACGGTGATTGCTACCGGTTTTGAACTCAGCAACGGCGATGCCAAAACCAATCTCGTACCGGGTCGCAAAGTGGAGCCGGGCTACACTGCCAAAGCAGAAAACGGCGAGAAGAAAAAAGTCGCTTTGCCGGGGCTGCCGGGCATGGCTCCTAAAGCACCCGGTTTTAAAATGAATGCCGCAGCCACGAATGCCGCGCCGCTGCCTTCACCGCAGCGCTTTAAGCGGCAGGATGATACGCCGGCTGACGATAAATACTACAAAGGCGAAGATAACCTCAAAAAGCTCGATACGCCGGCTTTCACCCGGCGCAAGGCCGTTGTTCGTAAACTGAACGAAGAAGGCGTTTCCCGCGACGATGACCGCCCGGCTGACGAGAGCGGGCAGTCGCGCTTTAACATTAAAAAAGCAGGGGGCGATCAGCCTCCGTTTCTGCGTAATCTGATGGACTAAAAGATCCGCAGTTTGCTCTGAACCCCTGATTGCTAAACCCAAAAAGAACAAGGATTTCCTGGTCCGTGCCGGGAAATCCTTGTTTTGTTTACAGGGCATGAGACTAAAGGCCCGCGGATTATGCTGGCCTCAGAACCGCACGATACACTGTCACTCCGGAAAAAACGGAGTTATGTTATAGCCGCTCTTCCGCCAGGTTTGCAAAAAGCTGTGCCCAGTACATCACGAGTCCGCCCAGCCAGATACCTGCCAGCACATCAGCGGGGAAATGCTCGCCCAGCACAAGGCGGCTGCTCAAAATCAGCACCGTGAGCATAACAGCAATAACCCGGTATGAAACCTCCTCCCGCAGGGCAAAAACCGCGGCGCAGGCCGCCGTTACTGCCGTTGCGTGACCCGAGGGGAAAGAGTTGAAGCTGCGTTCGGTCTGAAAGCCGAAAAATCCCGTATAGCCCTCCGTGAACAAAACGACCGGCCGCGCCCGCCCGATCGAAACCTTCAGCAGCAGGGTGAGGATCAGGCTCACCAGCACGCCCCCGAGCAGAATCACCGTGCGGTCGGTTTCGATGCGCTCCCCCTGCTGATGAAGGCTGTAGGCGTGCATCCCCAGAAGTCCGGCCGTACCGGCAAAAATCGTGTAGGGGTTGATGTACAGCGCCAGCAGCCGTAGCCCCTCATGCCAGACCGTGTACTCCATGCTGCTGAAAAAACGCACAGCCGGCACATCAGCATAGCTTACGAGCGCGACGGTCATAAACAGCAGGGCGAAGGATGCCATAATGCTGTTTCGGATGACGACAAGCGCAGGATTCTGATAGCGGGAGGAGGGAGACAAAACGGCGAAAAAAATTGAAGTTCATCAAAAAGAAAAGCCCTGCCTGAAGGTATCAGGCAGGGCTTTAAAAGGTAAGACAGATTCCGGAATCCTGAAAGGGCGGCTGAGCCGCAGTGGGTTCTGATTTCCGGATTCAGATTTAAAGGACACCCGGCATCAGCCGAAATTCCATTTCACGCCGCGGCCGATTTCCGGGTCGGGGTAGTGCCATTCCACCGCGCCTTTGTCGCAGGCGTACATGCAGGTGCCGCATTCGATGCAGTCTTCAAACTGAAAATGC
>NZ_JAIUMX010000023.1:0-39626 GCF_022565315.1 Cyclonatronum sp.
TTGAACTAAAAGGAGAAAGTCTGAGAAATAAACTGTAATTTTGGCAGAACCTCACAGCAGTAACCCAAAACCCGAAGGGGGGTCAATATCACCGGAATAGGGGGTCAGTTTGCTCCGGAATATGCACGCCCCTTCCCCAAACCCACAAACGGCAGAATCGCCGTAAAGGTGATCAACCATTTGGGCGATGAGGTAATGAAGGTTTTTCGAGTGGGGTAGGGTTCAACTGTTAGTTTGAGGTATAAACCTTATCTGAAATGATGTGTATATTGAAAATGAATTAATTAGAACCTCAATTCATCAAACTTTCCGAATTTGCAGATTTCAAAAAATAATAGCCCCTTTCGCTATCCCGGTGGAAAAGCCAGCCTCACTGCGTTTATCGCTGAAATAGCTGAGCTAAACGATTTGCAGGGGGGTAAGTATATGGAGCTTTATGCCGGAGGTGCTGGTGCTGCTATAAACTTGTTGTTTGGGGGTGTATTTAGTCATATCCACATTAATGATTTGGACACAAGAGTGTTTGCAGCTTGGTATGCCATTCTCGAAGAAACAGAAGCGTTTTGCGAGCTAATAATGAATACGCCGGTTTCGATTGAAGAATGGCATAAACAAAAGGACATATTTAAGAAAGGGATAGCTGATGATTATCTGAAACTGGGTTTTGCTACTTTCTTTTTAAATCGAACAAACCGATCTGGAATTATATTTAATGCAGGGCCAATTGGTGGTTTTAGCCAAAAGGGAAACTACAAAATTGATGTCAGATTCAACAAAGCTAAGCTTATAGAAAGAATCAGAAAAATAGCAGGGTTTAAAGATCATATCACACTTACGAACAAAGACGCTTTATCTGTTCTAAAAAATATTAACAGTTTTGCAGCTTCGTCTGAGAAAGTCTTCATTTATCTTGATCCGCCTTACTATAAAAAAGGAGCACATTTGTACATGAACAACTACAGTCATTTAGACCATAAAGCCTTATCAGAAGAGCTGGCAATTTTTGATAAAAAGTATTCGTGGATGGTTTCTTATGACAATGTATCACAAATCCGAAATTTATATCTTGAATATCGAAAATCAACCTTTAATCTGAAGTATTCCCTACAAGAAAAGAAAGAAGGAAGCGAGCTGGTTGTTTTTTCACCAAATATTAATTTGCCAGCAACAATCATAGTAAACAAGCAATCACAGGATTTAAATTTAATCGCTTGAGATATGAAAAAATGGGATATCACTTACATAGAGCCAAACAATTTATTTTTAGATTTTAAAAATCCAAGAATTGCAGAGTTTGGTCACAATGACAAAACACCAGAAAAAGACATCATAAGAAACTTATGGGAAACGATGGGTGTACTGGAAATTGTACTATCCATTAAGGCCAGCGGTTTCTTTACACATGAACCTTTGTTTGTAGTCGAGGAAAACGGAAAGAATATCGTAATTGAAGGTAACAGACGTTTGGCTGCTGTTAAGAGTATTCTTGATCCGAAGCTTGGGGAAGAACTTCATGGAAACAGAAACGTTTTTTTGATATCTGAGGAATATCAAAAAACTCTCGAAAAGCTCCCCGTAATCAAGCTTAATACGCGGGAGGATGCCTGGAAATACATTGGATTTAAGCATATCAACGGTGCTGCTAAATGGGGAAGCTATGCTAAAGCACAATATATATCTCAAATTAAAAGAGAATATGGTGTTTCCTTAACGGAAATAGCTGAACAAATCGGTGATACGTTTAAGACAGTTCAGCGGCTTTATGAAGGACTTCAGGTGATAGAACAGGCAGAAATGCAAAAAGTATTCGATCGTACTGACGTAAAAGGATCTCGTTTATATTTTTCGCACCTTTATACAGGTTTAGGCTATGAAGGTATTCGGGATTATTTGGGTATGGGTGAAGTAGAGTCTGATAACACTCATCCGGTTCCGGAAGAGAAAAAAGAAGAACTCAAACAGCTATTATCCTGGATTTACGGAAGTAAACGAAAGGATATTGAGCCAATTCTTAAGACACAAAATCCGCATCTCCGGTATTTGGATGCCATCTTGAAAAGTAGTGAGGCTGTACACGCTCTCAAGTCTGGCAGTCCGATAGAAGTAGCTTTTGATTTAAGCAGACCAAAAAAAATTACTTTTGAAGAAAGCTTGCTCGACGCAAAACGAGCATTAATGAAAGCACACTCTTATCAAACTGAGGGGTTTGACGGAACCGACTACGGCCTACTAAAGCAAGCTGGTACAATAGCCGAACTTGCAGATGAACTATATGATTTGATGGAATCGAAGTGGAAAGAGCTTGAAAGTAAAGGTTCTAAAAAAAGAAGAATTACTGACAGCGATTAAAACATGTTTAAGTTACCTGATAGTCTTCCAACTACCCGTGATTCAGCTCAAGAATGGGCTGATTATGCAGAGTATTTAGCTATTTTGTATGGTCGTGTATCAATGTATGATCTCTTCCGAAGACCATCAATTATTTCCGATGAAGTAAATGTGAAGGGAATAGAAGATGAAAGCGATAAGTTTAATTTGATTTCAGATACTATTATTCAAGAGATTGACTTTCGGCTTAAGGCTTCAGATAGGAAATATCCATTTCAATTAGAAAGCAATGGGCAGGTAGTAAGTTATAATAGCACAAATACACAAAACTCATTAATTTATACATACTTGCTTTTCTGTACTCGAAATAATATGAGTCAAAATAGACGGTTTGCTGGTATAGATGGTGCTTTAGTGTTCGAGCAGCTTTGTGGAATTGTAGCGCAAAACTATTTTGGACATCCAGCTGAGTATGAAGTTATGGGCACCGGACGTACTTCGAGTGAAAGCTTTAGGGAACAGCTATCTCAAATTGTAAAAAAAATTGGAGAGGGCGGTGTGATAAAGCAAAATCCTGGATTTAGACCACAGGATGACAAAGTTGATGTTATAGCGTGGAAACATTTTGCGGATAGGCAGCCCTCTAAATTAATTGCATTTGGGCAATGTAAAACAGGCACTTCATGGGTAGATTCACTCACACAACTCCAAACTGATATTTTTTGTAATAAATGGTTCACAGATCAACCAGTAGTTGGTGTAATCCGTATGTTTTTTACGGCACAATTTTTTCCTCGTGATCTGTTTCAAATTAGAGCTTATGAAGCTGGGCTTGTTTTTGACAGATTCAGAATAATGAATTACCTCCCTGATCAACTACCTATTGCGCTTATTGATGAAATTGAGGCTTGGGTAAATGGTTTAAAAGAATCACTAAGGTAGTCTGTCTAAATTATTACTAATACCAAATCCTAAAAAAACATTATATACAAATAAATACTACTAAGTATCAGGTTTAATTTTAAGATTTAATACTCCTTCCCATGAAACACTTCGAAGCATACAACCTCGGCCAAATCAAAGAAGCCAGCATCGAACTTGGCGATTTTACGGTGTTTATTGGTCCGCAGGCCAGCGGTAAGAGCATTCTGCTTCAGTTGTTCAAGTTGCTGCTTGATGGGGGTAACATAAGCAAGCAGATGAAAAATCACGGGGTTCAGCTCAAAAATGATGCCCGTGAATTTTTCGATTTATATATGGGTGAAGGTATGGGAAAGATACTGCGTGCTAATTCCCTTATTAAAGCCGATGGCAGGATCGTTGATTTAAGTGACTCCATTAACGGCAAGGAAAACCTACACGACCGGGTCGCCTACGTGCCGGCGCAGCGCGTTCTTGCTATGGCACAAGGGTGGCCAAGGCCTTACTCCGATTTCAGGCTCATGGACCCGTATGTGTTGAAAAGTTTCAGCAGCCGGCTGCAGGTATGGCTGGATTTTGGGGTCAAAAAAGATAGCGGCATGGTTTTTCCGCATCAGGGTATAATGGATAAGGATATTGAGCGCCTCATAAATAAAGCAATTTATGTGAATGCCAGTGTGAATCTTGACCAAAGCTCTCCGCAAATGCGGCTAATGCTCGATACAGGCGAAACCAGGCTTTCTTATATGGGCTGGTCAGCAGGTCAGCGTGAGTTTACACCCTTGTTAATGCAAATCTATTGGCTGCTCCAAAACAGCAATTCCGGTAACATAAAAGGGAAGCATCATCAATTTGTCATAATCGAAGAACCTGAAATGGGGCTTCACCCAATGGCTATTGAAGCGCTTATGCTCAGCTTTTTGGAGCTGATTTCCCGTGGATATAAAGTTATTGTTTCCACACATTCCACAACTATTCTTCAGCTTTGCTGGGCTGTAGGGCTGATGCAGAAAATTAAGGCTGCGCCTGACGACCTGTTTGAACTATTTGGTATTACCCGCAAGTCAACTTCATTAAGGAAGATTTTTGAGAATGTAATTACGCAAGCTACTTTTAATACCTATTACTTCGACCGTAAAGCAGATGGGGTTGTTGTACGAGACATCTCCCGGCTTGACCCCGCCGATGAGGATCAGGGTATGTCTGAATGGGGAGGCTTGACCGCTTTTGGAAGCAAAGCTTCTGAAATCATTTCTAATCTAATCGCTTCGAAAGATGAGTTTTGAGCAGGCCGTTTACAATACAGAAACGCTCGGCAGTTGTATGGAGCGGGGATTGCAGGCTTTAGGCCCGAACTCCGTAAAAATTAAGGCTGAAATACCGAGACAGATTGATGGAAGCGTAGATTTAGACAGCTGTGTCTCAGGCAACTACCCCAACGATTCAAGATGGGATTACATAATCGGGTATAATGGTGAGGCCTATTTTATTGAGGTCCACCCGGCTCAGTCAGCACATGTAAATGAGGTGATCAAAAAGCTGGATTGGTTAAAGTCCTGGCTGAACGCGCATGCACCTGAACTAAACAGAATTAAAGCTGCCGACCGGCCTTTCAGGTGGGTTGCAACAAGCAACGTACATATTATCAAAGGGAGTCCGCAGGCACTGCGCCTTGCACAAAGTGGTTTGGCCTTCCCCGAAAAAATTACTCGAATAAAATAGATTCCCTCCCATGCAATTCCTCCTCGCCGATACCTTTACCGACAGCCTGAGCAAGCTCACCAATGATGAGCAAAAGGCCGTTAAGACAACGGTATTTGATCTTCAGGTAGATCCGGCGCATCCGGCCATTCAGCTGCACCGCATCGACCGGGTTAAGGACAAAGGGTTTTGGTCGGCCCGGGTTTCGCGGGATATTCGCCTGATTGTTCACAAATCACGTTCGAGTATGCTGGTCTGCTATGTGGACCATCACGATAAGGCCTACGACTGGGCCTCACGCAGAAAACTGGAGCGGCACCCCAAAACAGGTGCAGCGCAAATGGTGCTTATCCGGGAGCGGATTGAAGAAGTGAAGATCACCCAATATGTGGAAACAGAAGCTCCTCAGCATCGCCCGCTTCAACACGCTGATACCGAGAAACTGTTGGCGTACGGAATCCCCCAAGATTGGATCGAAGATGTTATCAACGCCACTGAGGACGGCCTGCTCGAGCTTGCTGAACTTTTGCCCGCAGAAGCGGCTGAAGCCCTGCTCACCCTTGCTACCGGTAATGAACCGGAACAGCCTGTTCAGCATACCGCTGATGAAAACCCGTTTGAGCATCCTGATGCAAAACGGCGGTTCCGAATCATGGAAAACATCGAAGAGCTTCAGCTTGCGCTGGATTATCCATGGGAAAAATGGTCTGTGTTTCTGCATCCCGCACAGCTTGAAACCGTGCAGCAAAATTTCAACGGTCCGGCACGGGTGTCCGGCTCAGCAGGTACCGGCAAAACCATTGTTGCCCTGCACCGTGCCGTTTGGCTGGCGGAACAAAACCCGGATGCCCGCATTCTGCTCACCACTTTTTCCGGCATTTTGGCGTCGGCCCTCGAAGTGAAGCTGAACAGGCTCATCAGCAGCAGGCCGCGGCTGAAAGAGCGCATAGAGGTGCACGCTTTGCCTGAGCTTGCCTTGCGGCTGCATGCAAGTATTTTTAAGCCTGTAAAGCTTGCAGAGGAAGATTATATCGCAACGCTTATTGCCGAAGCCGCTGCGAGAAGTGAGGCACAGCCCTTCAGGAAAGCTTTTCTGATGGATGAATGGCGGGATGTTGCCGATGCTTGGCAGCTCAGCAGCTGGGAAGAATACCGCGATGTACTCCGTACCGGCCGGAAAACACGGCTCCCCGAAAACCGGCGGCGCGAAATATGGACGATTTTTGAACAGGTGCACCAACGGCTCAGCAACGAAGGGCTTACAAGCCTTAATGCGGTCTATAAAACGCTTGAACAAACCTATGCCACTAAGAGCCGCTTCCCATACGATTTTGTGCTTGTAGATGAGTCACAGGATATCAGTGTAGCACAGTTGCGGTTTTTATCGAAGCTCAGCAGCGTACCCAACGCCCTGTTCTTTGCCGGCGACCTTGGTCAGCGTATTTTCCGGCAGCCTTTTTCATGGAAATCACTGGGTGTTGATATCCGGGGCCGATCCCGCACGCTGCACATCAACTACCGCACCTCACATCAGATCAGGTCACAGGCCGATTTGCTGCTCGGCCCTGAAGTATCAGATGTTGACGGCAATACTGAAAAACGCAACCGGACGGTTTCTGTATTCAACAGCCAAAAACCACAGATACTGATCTTTGGATCCGATTCTGAAGAGCAGAAAGCGGTTGCAAAATGGATTCAGGATAAACTCGATAACGGAGTAAAGGCCACAGAAATCGGTTTGTTTACCCGCACTATGGATGAACTAAACCGCGCGGAAGCCGCAGTGAAGGCCGCCGGAGTTCCCTACACCGTACTAAGCGACGCGGTTCGGGAAAGTCGCGGGATAACCCTCAGCAGTATGCACCTTGCAAAAGGCCTCGAATTCCGTGCCGTAGCGGTTATGGCCTGTGATGATGAAATTATCCCGCTCCAATCCCGCATTGAGCGCAACACCGATGAAGCCGGTCTGGAAGAGATTTACAACACCGAACGACACCTGCTCTACGTAGCCTGCACCCGCGCCCGTGATTACCTGCTCGTAACAGCAACCGAGCCGGAATCAGAGTTCCTGGATGATTTGCGTGGGACGTAGCTGCGTAATAGTACATCCATCCCAACTGTACGGATGTCTTTTCGGAACGGCAGCAGGGTTTAAATTTCCGCGCCCTCAGATTCAAAGGATGTCAATGGCCCCGGGGATATAACCGGCGCGGCAGGCCGCGCCGGGCTTGGTGGGGAGATGACGGAGGGTACCCGAAAAAACCTCCAAGGTTTTTGAAACCTTGGAGGTTTGTCGCATGTCCGCGAAATAACATCACCGCAAAGACCTGACAGGTTTTGAAAACCTGTCAGGTCTGGCTCACAAAAAAATCCGCGGAAATCCGGCCCAATCCGCAAAATCCGCGTGCCATTATCGCGGTCTGCGGTCTCCGGTCTCCGGGACAATCCGCGGGCCGCCATACGCGGAAATGTGTTGGCAACTTAGGTTGGTTTCTAATATCTTAGTCATATAATGTAATATCAAACATTTTAATTATCTATTACCTTTATTCCTCACTTCTGCCTGCGGGGGGCTACTGCGGCAATAAGTATTCAGGATTCAGTACTCAATATTCAGACTTCCTTTTTACATCTTCCCCATAAACGCCCGGATAGCAAACGGCTCCGGAATCGCACATTACCTCTTTTTTGGGTTTAATCAGCCGGTACAGGCCTTTTGTGTTCAGCATTAATGTACCTGTACTTTAATCCACCGGCTGCTCTGGTAAAGCCCCTACAGCTTTAAAATTTATAAGCTAAGCTTCAGTCCTCATCTGTCTGTGATACAGGGTATTTTCTGAAGCTTTTTTAATCGCAACCTGGTGTCGAAACGACACACAAATCAGGGATTTAATATATGGCCAACCGAATACGACCTCTTCTTGCCGGCTTTCTTTGTTTGATGCTTTTGCCGGTTCATGCACTGGCTTTACAGCAAAGCAGCCTTCAGCAAGCCGATTTTGATATTGTTTTTACCGTTGCCGATGCAGCGGGCAATACGGTAAACCTTACGATCGGGACAGCGGCCGATGCCACAACCGGCTACGATCCGCAGTACGATTTATTTGCGCCCCCGCCGGGGCCGGCCGGCACTTTCGATGCCCGCATTACTTTTGAGGATGAAGATTACTTCACCTTTTTCCAGCCTACTACAGTGGAACAAACGGTCTGGCCCATGCAGCTGCGGCCTTCATCGGGTAACAGCCCCGTAACCCTGAGCTGGAACAATGCGACCTTTCCTTCAGAGGGAAACGTTCTGCTGGCGCTCTCAGACGGCGGCATCATCAACCTGCGGAATCAGTCGGAGCTGGTTTTTACAGCATCCGGCTTTTCGTTTTTTACCGTGATCTACAGTCTGGCAGCCGACGATCCCGTGCCGGGGCCCTTCAGCCTTTTATCTCCGCCTGACGGCTCCACGCTTATCACCATCCCCGGTGATGACACCGAAGTTAGTATCAGCTGGGAGCTTTCGGAGAATGCTGAAACCTATACCTGGCTGCTTGATTTTCAGAACAGCGATTTCAGCGCCCCGATTGCCGAAATTCCTTCCGATAACGGCGGCACGGCCCCTAACCTCACCCTTAGCCTGGGCGCCGTTGATGCCCTGCTGGCCGAAAACGGCCTTGAGCCGGGTCAGAGCCTCAATACCGTTTGGACCGTGCGTGCTTCTGTGGGGGATGAAATCACGCTTGCTGAAATCCCCTTTGCGCTCACCCTCATCCGTGGCGCCGCAGAGGTTTCCGCAGAGCCGGAAGCCCTGTTTTTTGAACTCGATGAACTGAGTGAGGGCACCCAAACCATCACCCTAAACAACAGCGGTCAGATTGATGCTGTCCTGAGTGTTTCAGCTGAGGCAGCCGATGCGGGCAGCTGGCTTTCGGCATCTGTTGCCGAAGTTGTGGTTCCGGCGGGGGGCACCGCCTCCGTTGAGGTATCTGCCGATGCTTCGGCCGGTTCGCTTCAACCCGGCAGCTACACAGGAACCATCATGTTCAGCGGCGAAGGCACCGACCTGCAGCTGCCGGTCAGTCTTGAAGTCATTCCCCTCGTGCCGGCTGCGTTCAGCCTGCTCACCCCCGCCAACGGTACCGCGCTAACAACCATACCCGGCAGTGAAGAGGAAGTCGTAATCAGCTGGGAAGCTTCGGCTAATGCGCAGACCTACACCTGGCTGCTTACAACTGAAGACGGCAGCTTTGACGACCCGCTTCTGAGCGAACAAACCGGGGACACTTCCCTCACCCTAACCGTAGGCGCCCTTGATGCGCTGCTTTCGGAGCTTGGAAATGAGCCGGAAAGTGCGTTGCTGCAATGGACGGTACGCGCGCAGCGGTTTGATGAGGTTACGGAAGCACAAAACGGGCCCTTCACGCTCTTTCTTGAGCGCGCCGCTGCTTCCATTGAGGTGGATCCGCTGGAAATAAGCTTCAGCCTGGAACCCGGCGAAACCGGTGAAGCGGAAGTCACCATCACCAATACCGGGCCGGTTCAGCTGAGCGGCAGCATCAGTACGGATGCGGCATGGCTTTCGGCCGGGGAAGAAAGCTTCTCCCTCGAGCCTGCTGAAGCACTGACCGTAAGCCTCACAGCCGATGCAGGCGGACTTTCCCCCGGCATGTATGAAGCCGAGCTGCTGATTTCGAGCAATGCTGCGGAAGGTGGTGAAGTATCGATAAGCGTGCAGCTCGAAGTGCTGCCTGATACCGGTACCAACCCGGCCGAACATCCTTTGGAATTTACCCTCAGCCAGAATTATCCCAACCCTTTCAACCCCGTAACGGTGATCGAATACGCCCTGCCGGAAGCAGCTGAGGTACGCCTCGAAGTTTTTAACCTCACCGGTGAACGGGTAGCCGTACTCGTGAGCGGTCAGCAGGCGGCGGGGCATCACAGCGTACAATTCGATGCCGGCAGCCTTTCTTCAGGCATCTTTCTGTACCGCATACAGGCCGGCAGTTTCATGCAAACGCGCAAGATGATGCTGGTGAAATAAACTTTTACGGGAGGAGGTCTCTCCCCTTTCATCCGACCCACTGAATCCTGACCAACCTCCCGATGCCCCGCCCTCAGAAAGCAGGCTGCACGCTATTGGCCTGTCTGCATCAGGTGTGCGGGAAATTTCAGATCCTGCCGTATCCCGTTTTTTCAGTAACCCCAAAAGATCAGACCTATGAAAAAGTACAAACAAGCTACCGTCAGTTTTATAACGGCCGTTTCCGCATTGCTGCTGCTTATGCTACAGTTTGGCGCAGCAGCCGTATGGGCGCAGGGTGATGCCGCATCACCGGGCGCGGAACAGCAGATCGAGCGCGCTTACATTAGCGGAATTGGTGAAATTGAGTTTTTCAGCAATGAGCTGGTTGTTGAGTTTGCGCCCGGCGTGCTGAGCGCCGATGTCGCGATGCTGCAGGAGCAGCTTGGCGTAGCTTCGGTTACAGAGCTCACGCTCATCAATGCCGAGCACTGGACCTTCCGCAACGGCAACGTGCAGCAGGCGCTTGATATGCTAAACAGCCGCGCCGATGTGGTGTATGCCGAGCCAAACTTTGCGTACCGTATCCCCGACGTAATCCGGGATTATTCTTTTGATGAAACTATAGAGCGTTTGCAGACGACGCCCAACGATCCGGGATTTAATCAGCTTTGGGGCCTGCACAATACGGGGCAGAGCGGCGGAACCCCCGGAGCAGATATTTCTGCACTGCAGGCATGGGGAATCACAACAGGTTCCTCTGATCTGATTGTGGCCGTTTTTGATTCCGGAATAAGAAGCACGCACCCGGATCTTGTTGATAACCTTTGGTTTGACAGTAACGGGAACCCCGGCGCGAGCTTTCTTGGGGATACCCCCGAAGACCTGAACGGACACGGCACACACGTAGCCGGTACCATAGGAGCGGTTGGTAACAATGCGGTCGGTGTTACGGGGGTAAACTGGAACGTGAGCCTGATGAACATAAAAATCTGCGGTCTGAACGGCGCCAATACCTGTAACGGCGCTGCCATCGTACAGGGCCTGCAGTATGCGCTTGAAAATGGTGCGGTAATGTCGAACCACAGCTGGGGCGGCCCAAACTTCTCGCAGGCCGCGTTTAATGCTATCAATGCCGCCGGACAGGCAGGACACTTTGTAATCGCAGCCGCAGGAAACAACGGCTCCAACAACGACAATCAGAATTTCTATCCGGCCGGTTACAACCTGCCGAACGTGATGGCTGTTGCCAGCTCTACGCGCACGGATCAGCGCAGCGGGTTTTCCAACTTTGGCGCAAATACGGTGCACGTAGCGGCCCCGGGTTCTGAAATTTTGAGCACCTACATTAACAGCAGCGGCTATGCAACCCTTTCCGGCACTTCTATGGCAAGCCCGCATGCAGCCGGCCTGGCGGCTCTGATAAAATCGGTAGAACCGGGCCTGAGTCCGCAACAGATCCGCACAAGGATTATGGAAAACGTTGATCCGGTACCTGCGTTTGCGAACAACACCATAGCCGGCGGACGCATAAATGCGTTCAGCAGTCTTCAGCAGTCACAGGGGCCGGTCATTTCAACTTCTGCTCCCTCTTTCAGTTTTTCTGTGCAGGCCGGTAGCAGCGCAACGCAAAACTTTACGGTCAGCAACACGGGCAGCGAAAACCTTCAGGTAAACCTTTCCGCCACTTTCGGCAGCGCCCGCGCTTTTGATGATGAGGGGATTCTGATTGCAGCTACAGACAGCATTGTGAGTTCTGAACCGGATACCTACGGCCTCACGCTAAACGCAGGCCTCACTGAGGGATCTGAACCTATGAGCGATGTGCTCGGCGTAAACCCGGCCTCGCTTAACATTGCACCCGGAAACACGGCTACAGTAACCATAAGCCTGAACGCAGCGTCCCTTACATCCGGAAGCTACTCGGGGAGCATCGTTCTTTCATCCAACGCTGTAAACAACCCGAACCTGAGCCTTCCGGTGAGCATCAGCGTGAGCCCGGAGGGCGAACAGCTTGTACTGTGGCAGCAGAACCGGTCCGGCACCGGCGGCATTGTTTCCGGTACTTTTGAGGGCATAAACACAGCCGTTTACAGTTCTGACGATTTCCAGATCAGTCAGACCGCTGTGCTTGGCTCCATTTCAACAGTCGGGTTTCAGAACAATCAGAACTTCATTGAAGACATTCTGATGGGCTATCAGCTGTTTATTTTTGAGGATGATTCCGGAGCCCCATCCGGCAGCCCCGCAATAAATGGGAGCTGGCTTTACGCAATTGAGGTGCCCGCATCTGATGGGCGCCTTTCTGTAGATCAGGATGCCAATAATTACACCATCACACTGGATGTTTCATCCCTGAACTGGGCCCTTGAGCCCGGCAGATACTGGCTGGCTGCTGCCCCCGTGCAGAATATGTCAAGCCTTGACGGGTCAAGCCGCTGGAACTGGGCGCAGGGAGAGCAGAATTTCGGCGAACCGCAGCTGATCGACCCTGATAATAATTTCGGGGCCGGCGCGGTAAACTGGACTCCGCTGTCACAGCTGGGGATAAACTGGAATCCGGCGGGCCTCACCTTCACCATTACGGGCACACCGGGTTCAGGTACCCCGGCACCTGCAATCTCGGTATCGCCTTCCGAGCTTAATTTTGCCGTGCAATCGGGCAGCAGTGCGAACAAGAACATGACCGTTACCAATACCGGAAGCGGTACGCTTGAAGTGAGTTTAACAACCGCCTTCGGATCTGCCCGTGCTTTTGACGAGCAGGGCAATCTGATTGCTTTTGCCAATAGTGTGGACGACACCCCCAACGGTTCAGGCGAAAGACAGCTTACTGCCGCAGTTAGCTCCGCCTCTCAGCTGATGAGCGATGTGCTCGGCGTAAACCCGGCAACGCTCAGCCTTGAGGCCGGAAGCTCTGCAACGGTTACCGTTAGCCTGAATGCGGGCTCTCTGAGTGCCGGAAACTATACAGGCAATATCACCCTGGTTTCGAACGCGGTTAACAGCCCGGAACTGAATGTGCCTGTTTCCGTTACCATAAGTCCGGAAGGGGAAGAAATTGTCCTTTTTGATCAGTCCGGCAATAACATTACAAGCGGAATCCTTGCCATTTATGACCTCGACGGCCCCGAAACATGGGCGGTTGAAGCAGCTGATGATTTCAATATACCAGCAGGGCAAACCTGGAGTATCACTACCGTTGAAGCTTTTGGTTTTTATGGTGACCTGAACAATGAGCCGGCGTTTGTTAACGTGTACTTCTACGCCGACACCGGCGGGCGACCGGCTGACACACCGGTAACCGGCTTCTTTGAGGCTGCCGTAACTTCATCGGCAAACGGTACTATACTGGTTCAGCTCCCTGAGCCGGTACAGCTTGAAAGCGGCACCTGGTGGGTATCCGTTTCGCCACATATGGACTACTTCGGCGACGGTCGCTGGTTATGGTTTGGCAATGAATCCGCCAACGGAGCTCAGTTTCACTGGCGAAACCCGGGCGGCGGTTACGGAATAGCCGATCAGTGGACCCCGCGCGACGGTACGTTCCCGAATTTCCCGGTACAGGATCTGGCCTTTAAAGTGATTGGTACCTTAGGCGGCACCCCCGGACCGGGCGACCCTGACTTCACGACGGTGATAGCCGTTTCGGATGCGGGCAGCAATTCCGTGAATCTCACCATCGGTACAGCAGCTGATGCAACGGACGGTTTCGACCCGCAATACGATCTGTTCGCACCGCCTCCGGGTCCGGCGGGCACCTTCGATGCGCGCATCAGTTTTGAAGATGAAGACTACTTCACCTTCTTCCGGCCTACCACAACCGATCAGACCGTATGGCCGGTACAGGTGCGACCTTCAAGCGGCAACGCGCCGGTTACCCTAAGCTGGAACCCGGCAAGCCTGGCTGAAGAAGGCTTCTTCCTGCTGAGCGGCAGCGGCGTTAACGTAAATATGCGCGAACAAAACACGGTGCAGGTTGAAGGCAGCGGTTTCCGGGCGCTCACCATCACCCACAGCCTGAGTGCCGAAACCGAAGTGAGCTACCTGGCCGGCTGGAACCTCGTTGGGATGGCTTTTGACATGCCGCACGACAACTATGCAGAAGTTTTCACCGGCGCACTGGCCAACACCCTTTTCGGCTTCGACGGTACCTACACCCTGCGCGAAACCCTCGATATGGGCGACGGCTACTGGCTGCGCTACAGCGAGGCTGCAACAGAAGTGTTTACCGGCATGCCGGAAGGCAACATATCTGTTGAACTGCGCGAAAGCTGGAACCTGATTTCAGGGCACGGCGGCTGCGACGGTCCTTGCGGAATTACCGATCCTGCGGGCATCATCATACCCGGTACCCTGTTCGGTTTCGACGGCTCGTACTTTCAGGCTGATGCCCTGGATACAGGCAAGGGCTACTGGGTACGCACCGATGCAGCGGGCAGTATCGGCATTGGCGCAGCGGCAGCCAATGCAGCCCCGCTGAGCGTAAGCCCCGAAGGTCTCGACGCCTATGCCGTACTCCGTTTCAGCACGCCGCAGGGCGCAAGCCGCGAGCTGCTCATGGGCGCTGAAACGGCCGAACGCACGCATCCGCTGCAGTACACCCTGCCCCCGCTGCCGCCCGTCGGCGCCTTTGATGTACGCTTTAGCGGAGATTACTGGCTGACCGACGAGACTTCAGCTATCGCGGAGCTGCGCACCGGCAGCGAGCCGGCAGAACTCAGCTTCACAGCCGGACACGCAAATGCCGGGCTGGAAGCCGTGCTGCTGCGTGAAGGAGAAATCATCAGTACACACTGGCTCGAAGACGGTACAAGCCTGATGTTAGGCGCTGAGGTTACCGAAGTACAGCTCACCTTAGCTGCTACTACCTCCGTACCCGACGAAACACCGGCTGAGTTCGCGCTGAAGCAAAACTACCCGAACCCCTTCAACCCGAATACGCTCATTGAGTACGCCCTGCCGGAAGCAGCGGATGTCCGCCTGGAAGTGTTTAACCTCACAGGGCAGCTCGTAGCCGTACTCGTAAACGGACAGCAGGCCGCAGGCCGGCACAGCGTCAGTTTCGATGCCGGAAGGCTGTCAAGCGGCATGTACATTTACCGCCTGCAGGCCGGCAGCTTCGTGCAAACCCGCAAAATGATGCTGCTTAAATAAACCCGCGATGCTTAAAAGCTGACAGCTCCCCAAGCATCAAAAAAAAAGTAGCAGACCAATACCCTTCTCAGCGTCAGTCTCCCGAATCACCTTTTGGCATCGGGGGGCTGGCGCTGTTTTATTTGGGACATTCTTAAGCCGGCCTTCATAAGAGATCCGGATTGACATCCGCAACCTGGTGCAAACCTCCAAGGTTTTTGAAACCTTGGAGGTTTGTCGTAGCGGAAATCCGGCCCGATCCGCAAAATTCCCGTGCTATTTCAAAGCTTGGATCTCCCCAACCGTCATCCCGGAAACGCCCGCTTTGTGTCTTTAAACTGACACCGAAGCCGACGGCGTTATCCGGGACCTACCAGCTTATTCCCGTCGCGATGCCGGCAGCAGGTTTGGTGCGTGGTGCAAACCTCCGGGGCTTTTGAAACCTTGGAGGTTTGTCGTATATCCGCGAAATAACATCACCGCAAATTCCTGGCCGATCCGGGAAACCCACTTGGAATCTCATCCCGTGATACTTCGTCGCCGCATCGCTGCAAAGACCTGACAGGTTTTGAAAACCTGTCAGGTCTGGCTCACAAAAAAATCCGCGGAAATCCGACCCGATCCACAAAATCCGCAGGCCATTTTCGCCGCAGACCTCATCCCATCCCCTCTCCTGAAAAATACCACGATGCCTTACAGAGCTGGTCTTCAGGAGAGGGGCTTTTTATTTCGGAGTGGTTTTGGGTTTCGGGGCCGGAGTTGCCAGATCCTTCGACTCCGCTGCGCTGCGCTCAGGATGACAAGCTACACGACGGGAGAGCGGCGCGGCAGGCCGCGCCGCGGGGGTGGGGAGATGGCGGCGGCTGCAGGAAAAACCTCCAAGGTTTTTGAAACCTTGGAGGTTTGTCGTAGCAAAAATCCGGCCCAACCAGAAAAATTCGCAGTCCATTTCAAAGCTTGGATCTCCCCTACCGTCATCCCGGAAACGCCCGCTTTGTGTCTTTAAACTGACACCGAAAACGACGGCGTTATCCGGGACCTACCAGCTTATTCTCGTCACGATGCCGGCAGCAGGAAGTGTGAGTGGTGCACCTGTTTGGAAGTACCGGTACTTGGTTGCACTTCATCTCACATTGCGGCAAAGGGAAGCTGGAAGGTCCCGGATAATCTCACAAACCTCACACAAATCTGTAGCTGTTCTTGTTCTGGAAGACATATGGTGTACCTACGGCACACGGATATTTTTTGGGCTGCTTTTTTCTACCCATGTGATTTCCCTACGGGAAATTTGGCTCCACGCCATTTAACGCCTCAGCACCCGGCGCGGCTGGCCGCGCCGGGGTTGGTGGAAATTTAAGGCGGCTGCGGGTTCGCTACAAAGCTTGCTCCCCAACCGGGGCGCTTCCGTGGCTTGGCGGGTTTCGTGGCCGCAATACGTTTATGAGCATCTTGAAGCTCTGCTACGTATGAACCGCGCCGTGTTGCAGGATTCGAATCCTGGCACGCGGTTCTTTTTCGGCGGTCGGCTGTCAATCCCATAATCCGCGCTAATCCGGCCCGATCCGCCCAAATCCGCGTGCCATCAACCCCGCATCAGGGCTTGTCGCCGAGGGTTTGCTGCCATTTCCAGGCGGTGCGGCTCATGTCGTCGAGGCTGTATTCGGGTTTCCAGCCGAGCACTTCGGTAACCTTGGTGGTGTCGGCCCATATTTTTTCGACATCGCCCTGACGCCGGGGCGCGAAACGGTAGTTGAGCTTCACTCCCGTGCTGCGCTCGAACGATTCAACGACTTCCGAAACCGAGTGCCCGTTTCCGGTGCCTACGTTGAAGACTTCCGTGCGGAAATCGTTGTCACGGGCAAAATCCAGGGAAATCACATGTGCCTTTGCGAGGTCAACTACGTGGATGAAATCCCGGATGCAGGTGCCGTCAGGGGTGTCGTAGTCCTGACCGAAAATGCTGAGCTGCTCGCGCCAGCCGGCGGCGGTTTGTGTGATGAACGGCATCAGGTTGCCCGGCACGCCGCGCGGAAGCTCACCGATCAGCGCCGACTCATGCGCCCCAACCGGATTAAAATACCGCAGCAGCACCGATTTCACATGCGGGGTGAGTCTTGTGAATTCCGTAATCATGAGCTCGGCCCAAAGTTTTGAGCTGCCGTAGGGCGAGGGCGAACTCGTGGTCGGCGTCGATTCCGTAACGGGCACGCTTTTGGGCTCGCCGTACACCGTGCATGACGACGAAAACACAAAGTACGGCACCTTGAAATCTTCGACCATTCGCATCACGTTAATCAGGCCTTTAATGTTGTTTTCATAATACATCACCGGAAAATCCAGCGATTCGGGCACTGATTTTTTGGCTGCAAAATGGATGATGCCTTCAATGCCTTCCTCCTGCTCAAAAACCGAGCGCAGCTGTTTGTCGTCCATGATGTCGGCCTCGTAAAAGGGCAGGGAGCGGCCGCAGATTTTCTCGAGCACCGCATGCACATCTATCATGCTGTTCGAGAGGTTGTCCAGAATTACGATGTCGTGACCGGCAAGATGGAGCTCAACCACGGTGTGGGAGCCGATGTAGCCGAGGCCGCCTGTTACTAAGATTTTCATTCGATTGAAGACTTTTGTTTTTGGGGTGATGCAGGGCAATCCCGAACATAATCAGGTGCTTTCAGGGAATCTGATGACGGCTGTAAACCATCCTTAAACGGTACCCCTGCATTTATTTACAAGGTAAGAAATCGCGCATAACTCTGCTTCAGCAATCCCTGAAAATGATGCAGGGCTGTTTCCATTTTCGGGGAGAACCTCCCGCGGTCATAAGCGCGGGAGTTCAGCCCCAGCTGCACGGCTTCACAGATCTCCATGTCTTCCTGCTGCACTTTGTCGCTGTAGGCCATATCCTCCTGATGCTTCTTTTTTCCGGCCTCCGAGCTCACATCATCATAGTAATACTCAAAATGCACGCGGCAGTGAGCGGCATCAACCGGTTCGATGCGGTTGAGCTGCACCCGGCCCGGCAGGATGTTGAGCATGGAATTCGGGTACACAAAATAGTACCAGGCCTCCCCGCTGCCGTCGCTATAGATGCTTTCCGCCTGCCGGAAGGGGCTGTACTGCAGCGAATGCCATTTGGCGCACTCGGTTTTGTAATCCTGAAAGCTGAGCAGGTCGCACAGCTCCGGGTGCACGTGCGGGATGTGGTAGCCTTCGAGGTAGTTATCGATGTACACTTTCCAGTTGCAGGCGACCTCATAGATCACCTCGCCGGCAAAGTGCAGCTTTTCGGTTTGCAGATGACCGGTGCGGGCTTCGATGCCGATGAGCAGTTCGTCGAGCGGCGGGTGCGGAGCACGGGATGCTTCCTCCAGACAAATCCAGATGAAGCCCTGCCTTACTTCGCAGCGGATGGGGCTGAGGCCGAAGGCGTTCTTATCGAAGAGCTCTGCCCGGTCGAAGTGCGGCACCCCGCGCAGGGAGCCGTCGAGGCGGTAGGTCCAGCCGTGATACAGGCATTTGAGGAAGCGCGCGGAGCCCGGCTGCTGCAAAAGCGGACCGCCCCGGTGCCGGCACACGTTGAAAAACGCCCTCACCTGCCCGGCATCATCCCGCAGGATCAGCACCGGATTGCCGCCGGCCTGTAGCGGGAAGGCATCGCCGGGGTTCGGAATCCGGCTGATGTGGCCCGCGCACTGCCAGCCGGGTGCCAGAACGGCATCGAGATCGAGCCGGTGGAATTCGGGTGAGGTGTACCAGGCCGATGGGATGGTCTCCGCCCGCTCAACAGGCGGATGTTCCAGATCGGAAGGCCGGATGTCCGGAGTGGGGAAATTTTTCAAGGAGGATGGTTTTAGGGTGATGGCTCTCAGGCTGAATCAAAATACAAATGCGAGCGATACGCTGAAGCTCACAATCAGCACAAAATACAGGCCCAGGACGATGGTTTCCAGCGGACGTTTTTCGATTACGCTGAGGTCAACGAGCACATCTTCCGAAACGGTGCCGGGCTGTATGCGGCTCATCACAAAGGCGACCAAAACCGTTACGGCAAAGCCGGTGAAGTTCCACCAGAACCAGAAAATGAAGCCGTCGAAAAAGAGCCAGAGGATGAGGTTGAACACCACGCCCGCCACAATCCCGAGGTTTACGGCGCGGCCGGTGATGCTCGTCGTGAGCATGCCCAGCACAAAAGTAGCGATGATGGGGCCGTAAAAGAGGGAGCCGATTTTGTTGATGGCTTCGATTACGGTCGGGGCAATGTTACCGGCGGCAAAGGCGAGCAGCACGCAGATGACGCCCCAGAATATGGTGTACTTTTTGGACAGGCTGAACTGCTCGTCAGCGGTGGGGCGCGCCTCTTTTGCCGGGATCACAAAGTCTTCGACGGTTGCGGCGCTCAGGGAGTTGAGGGCGGAATCGAGGGATGACATGGCCGCGGCCATGATGGCTGCAACGAGCAGGCCGATGAGTCCGTGCGGCAGGTAGGTTACGATGAAATAGGGCACCATGTAGTCGGGGCGGTCGGCGGGGATGAGGCCCAGAAACTCGGGGGTCATGAGGGCGAAGGTGCCGATGAGCAGCCCCATCACGCAGTAGAGCAACACCGTCGGGAAGCGGGCGAGTCCGTTGAAGACCAGCGCTTTGCGGACTTCCTTCATGTTCATGCTTGCGAGGATGCGCTGCGCCTGACTCTGATCGCAGCCGTAGTAGGCGGCGTACAGGAAAAAGCCGCCGAGCAGCATGGGCCAGAATCCGAATTCGGAGCCGTCACCAAAGCCGTGTCCGCTGAAATCGACCGCGGTGAGGCGGTCCCGGTCGAGGTTTTCGAGGAAGATTTCCCAGCCGCCGAGCAGCTGAAAAGCGAACCAGCTGCACAGGAGGAAGCCCAGAAACAGGATGCCCATCTGAATGACGTCCGAGATCACAACTGCTTTCATGCCGCCGAGGTAGTCGTAGAGCAGCGCAATGATGCCAACAACCACGATATTGACCCACAGCGGAATCTGGAAAACGGCCTCAAGCACGATGGCAACGGCGTACACTGTGATGCCCGCAGCGAAGGCCCGGCTGAACTGAAACACCCCGCTCAGCAGCTGACGCGTGAGCCGGTTGAACCGCTTTTCGAGGTAGGTGTAGATGCTGATGACCCCGCTTTTGTACAGCGGCGGGAAGATGACGACAACCAGCAGAATCATGGCGAGGGGCACCGCGAATTCATAGGTGAGCCACTGCAGGCCGCCGTTTTCGCGCAGGCCCACAAAAGCCGGGGCCGAAATAAAGCTGACCGCGCCCAGCTGCGTGGCCATGGTCGAAAGCCCGACCTGCCACCATTTGAACGTTTTGCCGCCGAGGTAATAATCCTCGGTGGTGGTTTGACCTTTGCTCAGATGCCAGCTCAGCCAGATCAGGCCGGCGGCGTAAATGCCTACTACAATCCAGTCGATGTAGTTCATACCCTCTGCTCCGATTTTTCCATTCCGGTTGATGCTGAAGCCACAAAAAAGGATTTGTTTGGCTCAGCTCTGGGTTCAGGCCCGGAAGCACATCACCCTAAAAAAAGAAAACCGCCGGAGAGGAATCAGTCCTTTGGGGGAAGGGCCGACAACCGCACCCGGCGGTTTCTGTTCACTTCATCCTCTTTATTTGGGAAAGAGGTTTTGATGCGGGTTTGGGTTCATCATCCCGCAAAAATCGCTGTTAAAAATGGGCCCATGCACGGCCGACTTCTTCCATAGGCACGCAGCCGCGGTAGGGACCGAAGTTCTGCATGTAGCGCAGGTGTTGGGTCATGCCGGGTTCTGACATGCAGTAGCCGGTGAGCGTAACCCGCTTGAAGACCAGGAAAAACGGCTGCTCCTCGTGATCGCCTTCGATTGCCTCGCGGTTGGCTTCGGTGATGTAATCGAGCTTTTCCGTATCGCTGAGTTCGTGGAAAGGGCGGCCCGTTGCCTCACGGACTTCCTCAGCAAAGCGGTCGAGTCCGGCAATGAAGCCTTCGCGGTCGGCATCGTTGAAGAATTCGCCGGCCATGCGGTCGATGAAGGCAGGAACGCCGGCATCGATGGCGCCGGGCGTGTCGGTTCTCGGCAGGATGGCTTCGGCCAGGTGCTCGGTGAGGGTTGCCTGCGCGTGGTTGAGCAGTACGGGGGTCCAGTCGCCGGGCGTGATGGAGCAGCCTTTCAGCACGGCTGAGGCGGCGGGCATAAAGAAGAGGCCGCCCAGCATGAGGGCGGCTCGTTTTACGGCTTCGCGCCGGTCAATGATTTCTTTTTCTTCCATTACAGGTTTCCTTTTCTGAGTTCACTTGCGGCATAATCGGCGGCACGGGCGGTGAGCGCCATGTAGGTAAGCGACGGGTTCTGACAGGCGCCGGAGGTCATGCAGGCACCGTCGGTAACGAAAACGTTTTCGCAGCTGTGCACCTGATTCCATTTGTTCAGCACCGAGGTGCGCGGGTCGCGGCCCATGCGGGCGGTGCCCATTTCGTGGATACCGAGGCCCATCCCGCCGGGATCATCGAAGGTGTGGATGTTTTTGAAGCCGGCAGCTTCGAGCATTTCAGCTGCATCGTTCTTCATATCGACGCGCATTTTGTACTCATTTTCGGCAAAATCGGCATCCATCACGTAGGTCGGCATGCCCCATTTGTCGCGTTTTTCGAAGTTGAGGTACACGCGGTTTTCGTGCAGCGGCAGCACTTCACCGAAAGCGGTGAGGCCCATGGTCCATTCGCCCGGCTGCTGAATAACACCTTTCAGTTCGGCACCGACACTCAGCTCCTGCACGGCACGGCTCCAGTTTTCACGGCTCGCGCCGCCCTGATAGCCGAATCCGCGCACGTAGTCGCGGCGGTCGCTGCCCACATTGCGGTAGCGCGGAATGTAGATACCATTTGGCCGGCGGCCCCAGAAATAGCGGTCTTTGTAGCCTTCATGCACGCCGTTGGCACCTACGCGAAAATGGTGATCCATCACATTATGGCCAAGCTCGCCGGAGTCGTTTCCGAGTCCGTCGGGGAAGCGGTCGCTGCGGGAGTTCATCATAATCATGGTCGAGTTCAGACAACCGGCATTCAGGAAAATGATTTTTGCGTAAAATTCGACCGTTTCGAGGGTTTCGGCATCGATTACGCGCACGCCTTTGGCGCGGCCGGATTCTTCATCAAAAATCACAGACTCAACGATGGAGTTGGGGCGAAGGCGCATGTTTCCGGTGCGCTCGGCAGCGGGCAGGGTCGAAGCCTGACTGCTGAAATAGGCCCCGTACGGACAGCCGCGCCAGCAGAGGTTGCGGCTCTGACAGCTGCCCCGGTCGCCGATGGGCTGCGTGAGGTTAGCGGCACGGCCCACCGTGAGGTGCCGGCCGAAATTGGTCATGATGGATTCGCGCAGATGCTGCTCCACGCAGTTGAGGTCCATGGCGGGCTGCAGCTTCTGATCGGGCAGCACGTCGAGGCCGAGGTTTTCGCCGCTGATGCCCACATAGGCTTCCACATAATCGTACCAGGGCTCGATATCGCTGTAGCGGATGGGCCAGTCCACGCCGAAGCCGTCGCGCGCATTGGCTTCGAAATCAACATCCCCCATGCGGTACGACTGCCGCCCCCACATGATGGACTTCCCGCCCACATGATAGCCGCGGATCCAGTCGAAGCGGCGCTTTTCTTCGTAGGGCTGATCGGCGTCTTCCACCCACCAGTGCATCACCGAGGGGCGGATGGTGTAGCCGGTACGGCTCTGCACCGGGTAGCGCTCCAGCTCTTTGGCGGTTGCCCGGTCGCCGTGCGGCAGCTCCCAGGGGTGCTTGTTCATGGTCGGATAATCGAGGATGTGGCGCACATTGCGGCCGCGCTCCAGCACCAGGGTTTTGAGGCCGCGCTCGGTAAGCTCCTTTGCCGCAACGCCGCCGCTGATGCCCGTTCCCACTACGATGGCATCGTAGGTGTGCTGCTCAACTGCTTTTGTATTAAGATTCATCTGTTTACAGCTCCCGTATTCTGATATTTCTGAATTTGACCACGTCGCCATGATCCTGAAGTCCGATGTGCCCCTCGCGCATGGCGCCGAATTCGTTGTGTTCGCGGAACTTGCTGTTGCGCAGCATTTCGAACCACTCCGGTGTGAAGCGCTCGAAGGAAAGCACCATCTCCCCGTTTTGCCAGTGCTCGATGTGGTTACCGTTGCTGATAATGCGCACGCTGTTCCACTCTCCGTGCGGGTTCGCATTCTGCGGATCGGCGGGGATGAGGTCGTAGAGCGAGCCGGCCTGACGGTTACCGTCAACACCCTGATTGGCGTCCGGGTGATTTGCGTTGTCGAGAATCTGCATTTCCAGGCCTGACCAGTAAATGGCCTGTGTTGGCTGCTCAAGCACAAAATAGAAGATGCCGGAATTGCCGGCTTCAGCGATCATCCACTCAAGTTCCAGCTCGAAATCGCTGAAAGTCTGCCGGGTGATGATATCGAGGCCGGAAGTCCAGCGGTCGCGCTGATACGGACGAAACACGAGCATGTCATCCTCAATCTGCCAGCCCTGATCGGGGAAGGCTTCCATATTATAGCCGCGCCAGTGATCGGTGGAACTGCCGTCAAAAAGGGAGATCCACTCCCCCGGCGCTGTGGTGTTACGGTCAGCCGGTTCGGGCTGTGCGCAGGCAGTAAGCCAGCTTGCAGCCAAAACAGTCGTAATCCCAAACGAAATGAAAGATTTAAGCATAGATTGGTTGAGTTAGTTTAAGTTAGCAGCAAAAAAACAGGTATGCCGGATTAACTGCTCCCGCAGCTGCCGGTAGTCAGCAATTCCTGAAACCTTCAGTTTCGGTCTGAAAACGCTTTCAGCTAAGTATCGCAGCAGAACAGCACGGAAGATGAGCTCTAAACCTTGAACACAAAGCCGGTACAACATCCTCACAAACAACACCCTTGCACTCGCGAAACCTCAAACTGTTTCAGGAAAACGCTTACAAACCATGATGATACTTAATTTGAAAGACTATTTCACACCAAAATAACAGAAATACGCAAGAGAGCTTAAGTCTGCCTAAGCTTATGCCGCACAAAAAACCGCTTTTATTTTTTGGGGGTTTAGAATATGTTAAGCGCAGCTGTAAAAGACTGTTTTCCTGCCCGTTTGGCTTTTACAGCTTTAGCCGTTAACCACACTTCCCACTTCAAACCACTTCTATGAAAAACTGGAAAATCAAGCTCTCGCTGATTTTTAACTACATCATTTTTGCCATTTTGCTCAACAGCGTGGGCGTGGTAGTGCTTCAGGTGATCAACGAATACGGCATTACGCCGGAACGGGCAAGCGTGCTTGAAGCCTGGAAAGACCTTTCCATTGCAGCGGCTTCCTTCCTGATCGCCTCCTGGATTCCGCGTTTCGGCTACAAACTTTCGATGCTGGCGTCGCTGGCTTTTGTGGTGATTGCGAGCCTGCTGATGGCAACGATCGGGGGCTTCGGCATCTCACAGCTCTTGTTTGCAACCGTAGGCGTGAGTTTCGCCATTGTGAAGGTTTCGGCCTACTCCACGCTCAGCCTCATCACCGATAACAGCAGCGAGCACGCGAGTTTCCTAAGCATCATGGAAGGCTTTTTCATGGTCGGGGTGCTCGGCGGATTCTGGCTCTTCGGCAGCTTTATCGGGCTGGCCAACAACAGCGAAACCATCCTGTGGACCCACACCTACTATGTGCTCGCGGCCATCGGTATTCTCGCGTTTGTGCTGCTGCTCACCACGCCGCTCGACGAGAGCTCGGTGGAAATCAGCAAGGAGGGTCCGGCTAAAGATTTCTTCGAGATGATCGGCCTCATCAAATATCCGCTGATCATCTTTTTTATTATGGGCGCCTTTTTGTATGTGTACATCGAGCAGGCCCTGAATACCTGGCTGCCTTCCTTCAACTTTAACGTGCTGCAGCTGCCTGACAGCATCAGCGTGCAGATTGCGAGTATTTACGCGGGCTCGCTGGCCGCGGGGCGGCTGCTGGGCGGCTATGTGATGAAGCGCATCAACTGGTACTATGTGCTGCAAAGCTGTATTGTGATGGCAATTGTGCTCGTGCTGCTGGTGCTGCCGCTCACCATCGGCATTGAGCCGGGCTCGGTGAACAGCTGGGCTGATGTGCCCCTTGCCGCGTACCTGTTGCCTGCCATCGGCTTCTTCCTTGCGCCGATTTACCCGACCCTGAGCTCCTCCATCCTCAGTGCCCTCCCCAAAAACCGGCAGAGCGGCATGACCGGCCTCATCGTCATTTTCTCGGCCCTTGGCGGCACGACCGGCTCGATCATCACCGGATTCCTGTTTGGGCGCCTCGACGGGCAGACGGCCTTCTACTTCACCCTCATCCCGCTGGTGCTGCTGTTCCTGCTCATCATCCCCTACCGCCGCAGGCGCGAGCAGTTCGAAATCGGTTCCATCAAGTAAGCTTTACCGGGCAAGGCGCCCGTCACCCTGAAAAAAAACAGCGACATGAATACTCCCAAGCTTCCGCAAACATCAGGCTCATTATTTGAAGCTATACAGAAAAACCGCGTCTTTCCGGACTCCAAATACTTCGTGGACTGCACGCCCAAATCACATCCCAATGAAATCGAAGCAGCCTGGGAGCGGGAGAAAGACGCGCCCGGCTTCGACCTGAAAACCTTCGCAGAAACCCATTTCGAAGTACCTGATGCCGGCCGCAGCGATGCCGATATTCCGGCTTCGCAAAGCTGCCGGGAGCATGTGCGCAAACTGTGGCCGCTGCTGTTCCGCAGTTCCGATGCGGCGGGGAACGCACACAGCAGCCTGCTGCCCCTGCCCCACCCCTATGTGGTGCCCGGCGGACGCTTCCGCGAGATTTACTACTGGGACAGCTACTTCACCGCGCTCGGGCTTGCGGCGGATGGTCACGCGGATATGGCCCTGAACATGACGCGCAACTTCGCCCACCTCATCAACACCGTGGGTCATGTGCCCAACGGCAACCGCACCTACTACCTCAGCCGCTCGCAGCCGCCGTTTTTTACCTTTATGGTGGATTTGTGCCTGAGCCTTTCGGATGAAGTTTCCGTGGCCGAATTTCTGCCGGCCGTGCTGAAAGAACATGCCTTTTGGATGGATGAAACGGGGGATGCCGGCCGCCGTGCCGTAAACCTGCCCGGCGGCGAAATCCTGAACCGCTACTGGGACGACAACCCCGTGCCCCGGGAAGAATCCTGGTTTGAGGATGACGAACTCGCGCATGGCCTCAACGCCGAAGCCCGCACCCGGCTTTTCCGGGATATCCGCGCGGCCTGTGAGTCCGGCTGGGATTTCACGAGCCGCTGGTTCGCCGACGGCAAAAGCCTTTCAACCATCGAAACAACGAACATCCTCCCGGCCGACCTCAACGCCCTGCTCTGGTTCATGGAGCACAAACTCGCGGAGTGGCTTGGTGCCCATCCCGTGGACGGCGCCCCTGCCGCCGCGCACTTCGCTGCGCTTGCCGAAAGCCGCAAAGCAGCCATGAACCGCCTGATGTGGGACGAAAAATTCGGGGTCTTCCGGGATTACAACCTGAAGCAGCAGGCACAGACCAACGTTATTTCCCTGGCGGCGGTGTACCCGCTGTTCACCGGGATGGCGACCGAAGCGCAGGCCAAAGGCACGGCGCGCTGCATCGAAGCGCATTTCCTGATGGAGGGCGGCCTGGCCACAACGCCGGTACTGACGGGTCAGCAGTGGGATGCGCCCAACGGCTGGGCCCCGCTGCAGTGGATGGCCATTCAGGGCCTGCACCGCTACGGCCACGACGAACTCGCCGACACCATCACACGGCGCTGGCTCGAAGCCAACGAACGAATCTTTGCGCATTCCGGCAAAATGGTCGAAAAATACAACGTAGCCGACACAAGCGGTCAGGCCGGCGGCGGCGAATACCCGCTACAGGACGGCTTCGGCTGGTCGAACGGCATCTTCGCTGCCCTCTTCGACGCCCTCAACCGCGGGGAGTGAGGGTGGTCTTTTGAAGTATAGTCTTTCGGGAATTGGTGTTTTTTACGCATCTTTATACTGGTTCACGTAATCCTTTTTCCATCACAGCTTAGCAGATTATAAAGAAATAACCCTGCGAAATTGTAGCCTGATCTGCAGGGCTCCTTACTCCGCCAAAGAAAAACGGTCGAAATCTCTCTTGCCCCATGAAAGAAATTACCTTTAAAATACCCGAGCACAGACTTGATTTTGTGATGCAGCTCATGGATGAGCTTGGTATTGAAACGGCTGATGCCCCTGACATCCCCGAAGAACACAAGGCGATTGTGATGGAAAGAATCGAACAATATCAGCCGGAAAACCTGCGCACCTGGGAGGAAGTCAAAAAACGGTTGCACGAGAGGGACAAATAGCCACCAACATGCAATACGAGGTATTCATCGACGAAAGAGCAGAGCAGGATATACGGGATGCATTCTCGTATTATGAAGAGTAAGCCAGGGGTTTAGGGGGGAAATTCGAACAGTCTCTGCAAAAATTGAAAAGAACGAAGTTGGGGAATCAGATAAATCCCGCGGAAATCTGCTTTTTTGAGATTATAGCTCTTTCACCCGTTCCAGCGCACGGTCGATCAGAATTTTGGAAATTCTGAAATTAGTTTTTTGAATTTTCTCAATCACAGGTTTAAGCTGTTTTATATGTCCTTTTTCTTTTGCTGCAATTAGCAAACCCAGAGAACCAGTTACCGGTAAGCCCATATCTCTTGCCGCTCTTCTTCCCTTTATTTCATCCATTATGAGAAGCGGGCTTTCAAATTCCAAAGCCAAGGCAATACTCGAAGCTTCACCTTCATCAAGATACCCGGAAAGATGTTCGTAAATACCCGACGCTACCGTTGATACTTCAATCCAATCCGGAATATCTTCACCAAACTCACTACAAACAATTTTGGTGATATAAATTTTGCCGTATAGTTTTCGAAGTAAATCAAGCTCACCAATCTTCGAAAACAAAATAAGGCAGCTTGTGTCAGAGACTATAGCGGTGTGCATTGCGAATATCTTCTTCCAGCTCCTCGGGCGGATGGCTGATAAGTGCAACGTTATAATCAGCGAGCAGCTCCATGAAGGTTTTCTTCGAATAACCCGCCATTTCAGCCGCCTGACCCAGTGTCAGCTTCCCCCTTTCATATAATTTCGATGCCAAAGACATGCGGGCTTCCCTGTCATCCACATCTGCCGAGCTGGGTATATTTATTGTTATCGTCTTCATAGTGCTTCTTCTGTCTGTTTTCGTTTAGGACAATATACTGCCTTATAAACAAATTGGTATTATTCTGCTCTATGAATAAACCAAAATCAAAAAATCCGGCCCGATACGTGTGCCACCATTGCATCCGGGGCGAAATCCGACGAAGGAGATCCCTCACATTGCGCTGTTGCCGGGTTTCGTAGCGGCACCCGCTCCGTGGTTCCGGTCGCCTCTTTCCAAAAAGATAAGCGTTCGGGATGACCTTTAGCGGCTTGGGTTGTTCTCTTACTATGATGGACTTAGCCACGAAAAAAGAAAACCCTCTACATGTCATCTCGAGCAGTTGCCCATGGCAATAGGCCCGCTGAAGCTTCTTTAAGCAGCACAATCAGGAAACCCTTCGAAGCATCATATGAGAGATCTACATGGGTTTGGAACTGCCGGGTGGCTGGCGCGTCCATCGTAAGCCCTCACCCCCGTCCCCTCTCCCGGAATAGTTTATGGGGTTTTGGGACCTCTACGGTTGCGGGAGAGGGGTGACTCGGGAGCAGGTTTGCTCAAACAGCCGCTACAGCTCACACTGCCCCCTCTTTGCGCCTTTGCAGCTTTGTGTGAAACATAATCCGCGAAAATCCCGCCCAAATCCGCAAAATCCGCGTGCCATTAACGCCTCCGAAGAGCATCGCAAATTCCGCCTGCCATCCCGCCTCAGATTTTTTTATTTTGTGCGGTTCATTCATCCCCACTCCAAGCACAGATTTTTAATGCGCACGTTCAAGCTGGATGCAGATCCCACCGAAGCTTCCTCACACCCGCAGCCGCAGGCCGCTGAGCTGCTGAAAGGCCTCAACGAAAATCAGGGGCGGGCTGTGAGCTACGGCGACGGCCCCCTGCTGATCATCGCCGGCGCAGGAAGCGGCAAAACCCGCGTGCTCACCTACCGCATCGCTTACCTGCTTGCCCAAAAAAAGGCCAACCCCTGGAACATCCTCGCGCTCACCTTCACCAACAAAGCCGCCGCCGAAATGCGGGAGCGTATCCAAAAATTGATCGGTCCGCCGGCTTCCAAGCTCTGGATGGGCACCTTCCACTCCATCTTTTCGCGCATCCTGCGGATCGAAGCCGAAAAGCTGGGCTATAATCCGCGCTTCAGCATTTACGACAGCGACGACAGCGAGCGCTCGGTTAAGGCCATCATCAAGGAAATGGGGCTCGACCCGCGCGAAGTAAAACCGCGGGACATCCGCTTCCGCATCAGCGGAGCCAAAAATCAGCTCGTGAGTCCGCAGGAGTTCCGCGACAAGTTTGTGAGCAGCTCCCTCGACGACATCGCCGCGCAGGTGTTCCCCATCTATCAGACCCGGTTGCGGCAGAGCAACGCGATGGACTTCGACGACCTGCTCACCCTGCCTTCCGAGCTGTTCGAGAACCATCCCGAAGTGCTTGAAAAATATCAGGATTACTTCCGGTACCTGCTCATCGATGAGTATCAGGATACCAACCATGCGCAGTACAAAGTTGCCAAAATGCTGGCGGCCAAGTACGAAAACATCACCGTAGTAGGCGACGATGCGCAGAGCATCTACTCGTTCCGGGGCGCGGATATTTCCAACATCCTCAACTTTAAGAGCGACTACCCCAATGCCGCGCAGATCCCGCTGGAGCAAAACTACCGCTCTACGCAGGCCATTCTGAAATGCGCCGATTCCATCATCAAGCAAAACAAAAATCAGCTCGACAAAACCCTGTGGACCCAAAACGACAAGGGCGATCCGGTAATCTTGCTTGAGAGTTTTGACGAGTATGATGAGGCTAACCGCGTGGCCGGAAAACTGCACGAGTTCAAGCTCAAGCGCGGGTACTCCAACAACGATTTCGCCATCCTCTACCGCACCAACTATCAGAGCCGGGTGTATGAAGATGTACTCCGCCGCAAGGGCATCAACTATCAGCTCGTGGGCGGCATTTCGTTTTATCAGCGCAAGGAAATCAAGGATGTGATCGCCTACCTGCGGCTGCTCGTGAACCCCAACGATGAGGAAGCCCTGCTGCGGGTCATTAACGAACCGAGCCGGGGGATAGGGGATAAATCCCTCCAAAACCTCATTCAGTTTGCCCGCAAGCAGCAGATTCCCGTTTGGGAAGCCTTTGATCACAAAGATCAGGTGGTCTCACATGGTCCGGCCCGGCGCAGTATGGACAGCTTTAAAACCATCATCGACGAGTGCCGGGAGCTGATGGGCGATGACGAAACATCTCTGGTTGATGTAACCCGGAAGCTGCTCGAAAGCACCGGCTATGTGAAGCAGTTTGTGGAAGAAAACACGCACGAATCGCTCACACGGCGCGAAAACGTGATGGAGCTCATCAACGCCATCGCGCAGCATGAGGATATGCGGCCCGATGCCGACCTGAGCACTTTCCTGCAGGAAATCAGCCTGTACTCCGACACCGACAGCTACGACGAAAATGAGCCGGCCGTAACCCTGATGACCGTACACGCCGCGAAAGGCCTGGAATTTCCGGTCGTTTTTGTGGTGGGGCTTGAGGAAGAGCTGTTCCCGATCGGGGGCCGCAACGGCGAGGAAGCCGATTTCGAGGAGGAGCGCCGCCTGTTTTATGTGGCCATCACCCGGGCAGAAAAAGACCTGTTTTTCAGCTTTGCGAAACAGCGCACGCGCTTCGGCGAGCAGAAACGCATGGCACGCTCCCGCTTCCTGGATGAAGTTGACCCCTCCGTTGTGCGCACCGAAACCGGGGCGACCATCCGGCAGAAAGATGACTCCGGAAACAGCTTCAGCTCCGGTGGCTACAATGTGGAGTACGACTGGAAACAGCCGCAGCGCAGTCAGGCTCAGGCTTCATCCGGCCGCACGAGCTCCCGAACAGCGGGCAGCAGCAACAATGCTCCAAAACCCACAGCGAGCTACGACGGCGTTACCTACGACATCCAAAGCCCGGCCGACCTGGCCGTAGGGGTTTCTGTTTTTCACGATAATTTCGGGAAGGGCAAAATCATGGGTAAAGAAGGAAACGGCCCCAATATGAAGCTCACGGTGTTTTTTCAGGGTCACGGGCAGAAAAAACTGCTGGTACGTCTGGCCAAGCTCAAAATCATCCGATAAATCAGCACCGGTCAGAAATGCACCTTTTTATACTTTGGAATGATTCCTGCCGTTTGGGTATTCGTTAGTTTAAGATTATTTGATTACCTTGAAACCATTCTGAAAAATGCGGGTATGCAACACACCAACCCGCAAACTTAATTATTATGATGCATTATACCTGGCAAGACCGTCTTGCAGACGTGCTTAATCAACTCTGGGAAGAACTTAAGGAAAAAGTGACGCCGCCCAAGCCGGAGCTGAAGCGCATCCCTGTAGAGCGGGAAAATCAGCCGCCGCATTTCCGGTAAACACACATTCAGCTATCAGGCCCCTCGAATTTATTTCAGGGGCTTTTTTTTGGCTACGCTGCATCAGGGGCAGCAGACCGGGAACAATAGTGAGCCCCCTTTTTTTCTGATTTTATCTTTTTTCTTTCTCGGGTGATGGCATCCCAAACCTCACGCAGGACCTCCGCTTAAGCCGATTGCTGCTTTTTTGTATGAACCGGGCCCGGGCCGCCATCAATCAAAATCACAAACAAGGCGGTGAAATTTTGACATGAAGCCGGATATTATGGCTGAAATTCAGAGATGTGCTTCTTTTTTCCTGCCTAATTGGATAGTTGGTGCCTCTTGGCGCTGCTTTTGAACTTTAGGCTCACAAATCAAATTGCTTCTGCTTGCACGCACACCATATCAACCAACCGCAGAAGCCCCACTGAACTACCTGACTATTTATGAAATCCAAGTTTTCTGACCTTTTGTTCGGAGACGGACGCCTTGAAGATTTTGAGCAGGCCATCCCCCTGCTATCTGAAGAAGAAGAGCGCAAAATCAGTGAATCATCCATCCCCGAATCCCTCCCGATTCTTCCGTTAAAAAACACGGTGCTGTTTCCGGGGGTTGTTATTCCGATCACGGTCGGGCGCGACCGCTCCCTCGAGCTGGTGAAGGATGCCTACGAAACCGATAAAATTATCGGCATCGTAACGCAGAAAGATTCCGACATGGAAGATCCCGGCATTGATGACCTGTACCGGGTCGGAACCGTCGCGCAGATCCTGAAGCTCATCAAAATGCCCGACGGCAGCAAAAGCATCGTGATTCAGGGAAAGAGTGTTTTCCGGATCAACGAATTTCAGACCATTGAGCCCTATTTTAAGGCAGATGTGAGTCCCTATAAAAATGTAGCGGATGTGGAAGGGCTCGAGCTCGATGCAGCCATCCGAAGCGTGAAGGAAACCGCGGCGCAGATTGTGAACAAATCGCCGAACATCCCTTCGGAGGCCGCCATTGCCATCAACAACATCAACAGCCCGAACTTTCTGCTAAACTTCATTTCATCCAACCTCAACGTTGGGATTGAAGAAAAACAGCAGCTGTTGGAAGTCCGCGAGTTTTCGGTGAGGCTCAAAACCATCATTCAGCACCTCGAAAAAGAGCTTCAGGTACTGAGCCTGAGCGAGCAGATCCGCACCAAAGTAAAGACGGACATCGACGAGCAGCAGCGCGACTTTTATCTGCGTCAGCAGCTGAAAGCGATTCAGGAAGAGCTGGGTGAAGGAACCGAGCAGCAGGAGGTGCATAAACTGCGTGCACGTGCCGAGAAACGGAAGAAGGAATTCCCGAAGGACGTCTGGAAGACCCTCACCAAAGAGCTTGACCGCCTCGACCGCACACCTGCGCAGGCCCCCAATCACGGGGTAATTCTGAATTACGTGGAAACCATTATCGACCTGCCGTGGAACAAGTTCACCAAAGACAAGCTCGACCTGAAAAAAGCGCGGGCAGTGCTGGATGAAGATCACTATGGCCTCGAGAAGGTCAAGAAGCGCATCATCGAATATCTTGCGGTGCTCAAGCTCAAAAAAGACATGAAAGCGCCGATTCTGTGTTTTTACGGCCCTCCGGGCGTCGGAAAAACCTCCCTCGGGAAGTCCATCGCGCGGGCCATTAACCGGAAGTTTGCGCGCATCAGCCTCGGCGGCCTGCGGGATGAAGCCGAGATCCGGGGTCACCGGCGTACGTACATCGGGGCGCTTCCGGGCCGCATCATCCAAAACATGAAGAAAACCGGCGCAAGCAACCCGGTGATGATGCTGGATGAAATCGACAAAGTAGGGGCCGACTTCCGCGGCGACCCGACCTCTGCCCTGCTCGAGGTGCTCGATCCGGAGCAGAACAACACTTTTTACGACAACTACCTGGAGCTGGAGTACGACCTCAGCAAGGTGCTGTTCATTGCTACGGCCAACTCTCTGGAAACCATTCCGGCGCCGCTTCGCGACCGCATGGAGATCATCCCCATCAGCGGCTACACCCTGGAAGAAAAAACCGAGATTGCGAAAACATACCTGATTCCGCGTCAGCGGGAGGAAAACGGGCTTACCGAAGCGCAGATCGGATTTGATGAGGCCGCGATTCACGCCATCATCGACGGCTACACGCGGGAATCGGGCGTGCGGAACCTGAGCCGCGAAATCGGCTCGGTAGCGCGCAACGTGGCAAGCGGCATCGCCTCAGATGATATTGAGAGCCGCCATATTGATGAGCCCTCGGTTGAGGACATCCTCGGCAAGCGCCGTTTCTTCAGCGATGTTGCGGAGCGCACAACCGTGCCCGGCGTATCAACCGGCCTTGCCTGGACCCCTTACGGGGGCGACATCCTCTTCATTGAGGCGAGCGTATCACGAGGTTCCGGCAAAATGCAGATTACGGGTCAGCTCGGCGACGTGATGAAGGAATCGGCAAGCCTTGCGGTTTCGCACCTCAAAACGCTGGCCGATGAGCTCGGCATCCCGCAGCATGCCTTCAAAGAGTGGGATCTGCACATACACGTGCCGGCGGGTTCCGTACCCAAAGACGGCCCGAGTGCCGGTGTGGCCCTGCTGTCGGCTGTAGCCTCCATTTTCACGCAGCGCAAGGTAAAACCAACCCTGGCGATGACGGGCGAAATAACCCTGCGCGGTGCCGTTTTGCCGGTGGGCGGGATTAAAGAGAAAGTTCTGGCGGCCAAACGGGCCGGAATTTCGACGGTTCTGCTCCCTGCAAAAAACGAAAAAGACGTTGACGAAATCGAGGCCGAGATCATTAAGGGCCTTGAATTCAGGTACATCGACCGCATGGAAGACCTTCTGGAACAGGTTCTTGACACCGAGCCCGTTCAGCAGCCTGAACGTAAGTTCAAAAAAATTCAGGAAAATGGTGAAATGGCGGGAACTAAACAGATAACCCCCTAAGTTATCTTACTGTGACTTTACAAAACCCGTTTATTGGTACATTGAAGGATACATAAGCACATACAAAGGCTTCGGGCTGAGACCCCGAAGCTTTTTTTTTGCCTTAATGAGAATATAGAACTTTGGTATTAGAAAACAAGGGGTCTTTTTTTATTTATTTTCAAAGTTCCTTTTCATATCGTATGATGTTATCAATCAAGGTTCAGTACCCGGCTGATCCACATTACCCACCTTCAAGCCTGATATTATGAAACGCGGCCGCATCATTAAATCTACAGGAAAATGGTATAAAGTGATGCCTTTTGAGGAAAACGCAGAGGTTATTTCCTGTCAGATTCCGGGAAAATTCCGGCTTCAGGAACTGCAGCAAACCAACCCCATTGCAGTGGGCGATTTGGTCAGCTTCCGTGTTCTGGAAGATGGCAGCGGCATGATTGAAGACATCGAAGCGCGTAAAAATAAAATTTCAAGAAAAGCTACGCACGGCCGCAAAGGCGAGCAGATTCTGGTTTCAAATGTAGATCAGGCTTTTGTAGTGCAGGCGGTGCAGCAGCCGCAGTTCCGGACCGGATTTATCGACCGTTTTATTATCAGTGCGGAAGCCCATCACATCCGGCCGATCATCATCCTTAACAAAACGGACCTTGGTACCGACGAAGATGCTGATCTTGTGGCAGATCTGATTAAAATATATGATGCCCTGTCCTATCAGCTTATTCTTACAAGCATTTATGATGATGAAAGCATTGAGGAGCTTCGATCCCTGATGAAAGACCGCACCTCTGTGTTCATCGGACCCTCAGGTACGGGCAAGACAAGCCTGCTCAACACCATTCAGCCGGGCATGAACAGAACAGTAGCGGCAGTATCAACTTTCTCGAATAAAGGCAAACATACAACAACCTTTGCCGAACTCATACCGCTCGATTTCGGCGGTTTTCTGGCTGATACCCCCGGTATTCGCGAATTCGGGCTGGTAGGGTTTGATCTAAACGAGATATCCGGCTTTTTCCCGGAAATGCGTATTTTACAGCAAAACTGCAGGTTCTACAACTGCACGCACCTTCACGAACCGGGCTGTGCAGTAATGGAAGCTTTTGGGAAGGGGAAAATTGCAGCCTCCCGCTACGATTCATACATCAGTATCTATGAATCTCTTGAAGACGAGAACCGCTCAGCCGGCAGCAGAAAGCGGGGATAACCTCTTAATATGGTTTTTCATTGTTTGCCAACAAAGCCCGATATTTCAGTATATTAATTATTAATATGAAAACGAAATAACTGAGGCCGCTAACCAGGCATAAGCCCTTATTCTTTAGCCTTTTAAAGGCAACACGGATAGAATTAAGTACCATACATCAATCAACCACATTCCTTCATTTCTATGAATCTGTCTTTCCCTGCTAAGACCTCAAGGCGAAAGGTCTTTAACGAAGTAGAAAAGTATATCCGCAAGCATGATTTCATTATTTCTGAAATGGATGATCAGCGGCCGTGGGGCGGTTTTTTCGTTATCGGCGAATCGGAAGCTCCTTTTTTTATTGAAGCTTTTTTCTCCCATCTTACCCTCGCTGATTTCAAAGGTTTTAGCCGGTTGAGTCCCAAAATATTACTGGTTGAACCCGGCAAAAGGCTTTCCTGGCAGTACCATCACCGGCGGGCAGAAATCTGGAAAGTAATAGGCGGTAACGCCGGCGTAATTATTAGTACGGACGATCAACAGCGCGACCTGCAGCATCTTGGTGTTAATGACATCGTTGAGCTGAAGCAGGGGGAAAGGCATCGCCTCGTAGGCCTTGATGAATGGGGAGTTGTAGCCGAAATCTGGAAACATACCGATGCAAGAAACCCTTCTGACGAAAACGATATCGTAAGGGTTGAAGATGACTTTGGCAGATAAAATCAGACGCTGCGTTAATTTTAGTCAGATTAAGCACAGCACTTGATCGTTTTGCTTAAATTTAAGGCCTGTTTACCGGGCCTTTTTTATTTCGTTTAACATCAACATCACAACTACAGATTTCATTGAGCACAGCATCTCCGGTTAAAAACCGCACAATCGGGTTTCTGGGAGCAACGAGCATAGGGGTTGGCGCCATGGTAGGGGGCGGTATTCTTGCCCTGGCCGGTGTTGCCTTTGCTGTAAGCGGCCCTTCAGCCATTTTAGCATTTATTCTTAACGGTTTAATTGCGCTCATTACCGCACTCAGTTTTGCTGAAATGGCCGCAGCAAACCCGCAGAACGGCGGCACCTACACCTATGCCAAAAAAGTATTTACCGTACAGGTAGCTTTCGGGGTGGGATGGGTTGTTTGGTTTGCTTCCCTTGTGGCAGCTGTGCTCTATGCCCTCGGTTTTGGTGCTTTTGCTTCTTTCGCCCTGCAGCAGATTCCGTATGACGGCGTTTCCGCACTTATCGGCCATCCGGCAGTTCCGACTATTCTCGGACTCCTGGCCCTGAGCTTCTACACCATTCAGCTAACCGGCAGCAATGGGGGCGGCGGGGCTTTCGCAAACATCGCAAAACTCAGCGTGTTCGCCATTCTGATCGCCGGCGGACTCGCCGCTACAGTTCAAATGCCGTTTTCTGAAATCAAAGGCAGTTTCGAGCCTTTCTTCGGTGGCGGTTTCACGGGCCTGCTCGCCGCTATGGGTTTTACCTTTATTGCCCTTCAGGGATTTGACCTGATTGCCTCCGCCGCCGGTGAAATTAAGGAACCGGCTAAAACCATACCCAAAGCGATGGTCGCTACGCTTGCCGTAGGCCTCACCATCTACCTGCCGCTGCTTTTTGTGGTGATGGGCCCCGGTATCCCCGCAGGGGAATCGCTCATGGCTCTGAGCGCCGAAAACCCTGAAACCATCATTGCCATTGCAGCGCAGAACTTCCTCGGTGCTTTCGGATTCTGGTTCGTGCTTGTGGCCGGTATCTTCTCCATGCTTTCAGCCCTGCAGGCCAACCTCTTTGCGGCCTCACGCATTGCTCTGAGCATGGCCAACGACCGCACCCTCACGCATCACCTTTCCGTGATCGATAAAAAGCGCGGCACGCCGGTAAAAGCCATCCTCACCACCTGCGGCATTGTGGGTCTGCTGATTCTGGTATTGCCCGACGTAGCGGCAGCGGGCGCAGCATCGAGCCTTATATTCCTGATCACCTTCGCGCTTGGCAACGTTATCATGATGCTGATGCGCACCCGCACCTTCACCAAATCCGAAACTTTTCGGGTCCCCTTTTTTCCGTATCTGCCCATTATCGGGATGCTCGCCTGCTTTGGGCTTGCGCTGTTTCAGGCCGTTGCGGTACCGGCAGCAGGCATCATTTCCCTGATCTGGCTGATACTCGGCTCTGTGCTTTTTGTGTCGTTCTTCATACAGCGGGCACGCGTTATTGACGCAACGGATGAAGCCCTTGATCCGGACATCATCCGTCTGCGCGGTCTGAATCCGCTCGTTCTGCTGCCGATATCAAACCCGGCCAATGCCGAATCTATGGTGTTTGTGGCCAACTCTCTGGCGCCTCCGGTTGTCGGGCGCGTGCTGCTGCTCTCCATCGTAACCCCAAGCGACGACGGGCAGGAACTCACCCGGCGCCTGAACAACAACCGCGATGCCATGCAGCAGGCGCTGATGGCCTCATTCGATTCCGGCATGCGCCCTGATGCCCTCACTACCATTGCCAGCGAACCCTGGGAGGAAATCGAGCGGGTAACCAAAGTACATCAGTGCCGCAGCATGCTGCTGGGCCTCAGCACCTTAAGTGAACTGCAAACGACCCAAAACCTGGAGCGCCTCATACAGCGGGTTCACTGCGATGTGGTTGTTTTCAGGCAGCCCTATCCCGGCTGGAAGATTTCACAGGCCAGAAAAGTGCTCATTCCCGTAGCCGGTTACGGCAGCCATGATGCCCTTCGGGCCCGTGTAGCAGCAAGCCTTTGGCGCACCGTACAGCCGGAATTCACTTTCGTGCAAATCCTGCCGCCCGACACCTCAGAGAAACTCCAAAAAAGCGAATACGCCAAGCTGTCCCGTTTCGCCGCCCGTATCATTCCGCAAACAAGCGAATGCCGGATCATCCTCAGTTCTCAGGTTCGGGAAACCATCGTAGATCTCACCCACAGCCACGATCTTGTAATTATGGGGCTTGGCCGCAGCGGCAGGAATAATAAGGTTTTCGGACAGATTCCGCTGGAAATGGCCGGAAAAACCGATACTGCATTGATTTTCATCAGCCACAAATAAGATCAATCGGCAAACAAAAGCAGCTTTGCCCCGGTAATCTGAATCAAAACCTTTCACAGATTCTGGGTATATTGCGGATCTTATTTCAAGACTGTAAATCAGCCATTCTGTTAGTCTGTTTAATGAGCAGAAGGCTGTTTTAAATAAATTAATTGTGTACATGAACACTACTATTCAGGAAACACCGGACTTCCGGAAAACCACACCTATCGATCAGGTCGGGGTGGAAGAACGGGTAGCCAAATTCAACACGCGCAGCATCAAGAAAGAGTCCAAGATGTTCGCGCTTAAACTCGCGCTCAGCATGGTTGACCTCACTACGCTGGAAGGCGCAGATTCGCCGGGCCGGGTTAAGCAGCTGTGCTACAAGGCGATGCATCCGCACGACTCAGCCGAGGACATCCCAAAAGTTGCCGCCATCTGCGTGTACCCCAGCTACGTGAAACTTGCCAAACAAACCCTCGCCGGTTCGGGCATTCAGGTTGCGAGCGTTGCGACCGCCTTCCCAAGCGGCTGGGCGCCCCTCAAGGCCAAACTCGAAGAAGTTCGCTACTGTGTAGATGAAGGTGCCGACGAAATTGACATGGTTATTTCCCGGGGCGAATTCCTCCGGGGAAACTACAGCTATATTTTTGATGAGGTAGCAGCCGTAAAAGAAGCCTGCGGGCCGGCACACCTCAAGGTGATTCTCGAAACCGGCGAACTCCAGACCCTCGACAATGTGCGCAAGGCAA
>NZ_JAIUMX010000024.1:0-37008 GCF_022565315.1 Cyclonatronum sp.
AAGCTGCTTCATCACCCCTGAGAAGCGTCCTTTATCCGCAGGATCAGGGGTCATGCGGTAAAATGCTGACCGGATCAGGTCGGGCGCTTCAGCCGCACCGATGCGCCCCCCGTTTCGATGAACACCGGCATCACTTTCAAAGCCTATCAGGCTTGCACGCGCACCGGTACAAAAATGATCTGCCGGCCCTGCGCCTTGTTTACGTGCACTGCCAAAAGAGATGAGTCCGCCTATCCGGATATCGTCTGAAGGCGTTTCGGGGGCTCCGAGGCTGCTAAGCGAAACAGGATTGAGCATGTGAAATGTACCTGATTATTCGCTTCCGGTAATCGGGGTGTCCGCGCGGTTGCCCCATTCAAACCAGGATCCCTCGTACGCGCGAACACTGTCGTAGCCCATCAGGCGCAGGGTAAAGAAAGCATGTGAACCGCGTACGTTGCTTTGGCAGTGCGTAACAACTTCTTTATCAGGGGTGATGCCGTTTTCGGCAAGCAGGGCCGCTATTTCATCAGAGGATCTGAAAAAGGGAACATCCTCATCTATCATTACAAAATTGCGCCATTCAAGGTTTACGGCACCGGGGATATGTCCGCTGCGCTCACTTCTGGCTTCTGTACCGTCAAACTCTTCCGGTGAGCGGGCATCCAGGATAACCAGATCGTCACGTTCCAGATTACCAATCAGGAACGTGATATCACATGAGCGGGCTTCGTTCAGCTCAACAGTGAAGCTGCCGGGTGCCGGAATTTCAGCATCGTTTTCGAGCGGCATTTCCAGGGCTTTCCAGGCAGCAATGCCCCCATTAACAATAGCCGCATTTTCGTGCCCGTACAGGCTGAGGGCATAGAAAAGCCGGCTAGCGCCAAGTCCGTTGCCTTCATCATAAGCAATAATACGGGAAGAGTTGCTCACGCCAATCGTACGCATCAGCTGCTGGAAATCGTCTGCATCCACCAGAAAATGCTCAACTTCATGGGTGGAATTAACCAGTGCCGGAATTCCGCCAAACCAGACAGCTCCGGGTATATGACCTTCCCCGAAACCTTCGGCACGCATATCAACAAGTACAACATCAGGTGAGTTGAGCAGGGCGGGCAAATCTGACGCTTCAACAAGCAGGCTGCTGTTGGGCCAGGTGTTTGCCGGTTCATCCTGCAAAATAGCAGCGGCAGCGGGAGCGCCAGAAAGGGAAAGAAGAAACAGGAAAAGCAGAATCAGTGTTGGGAAACGTTTCATGGGTTTAATAATAACGGCGTGAAAAAGGACTGTTACGTATAAGTTAATCGCACAGATGTTCCAACGGTATGATAGTCATTTCCGTTTTTCCGTTGAAATATTTGAGCTGAATAACCCATTAAAGCTGATTAAACGGCATAAAAAAAGCCGGTATTGCTACCGGCTTATAAATGCGCTTAAGTCGAATCGCTGATTAGTAGCGACCACCGCCGCCGCCGTATCCGCCACGGTCGTTACGACGCTGTCCGCCGCCGCCATTGCCGCCACGGCTTCCACCGCCGCCGCCGCCCTGACGCGGGCCACGGAAATCTCTGCTTTCGCGGGGGCGTGCTTCGTTTACAACGAGGCTTCTGTCCATAAATTCAGTATCGTGCAGCTGTGCAATAGCTTCATTGCCGGCATCATCGTCCATTTCAACGAATGCAAAGCCTTTTGAACGGCCGGTAAATTTATCGCTGATAAGGCTCACGGATTTAACTTCTCCATAAGCAGAAAACAGCTCGCTTAGCTCCTGTTCGCCTGCCCGGTAATTCAGATTTCCTACGTAAAGTGTCATAATTGTAATGAGATTATAATAAAACGTCTAACGAAAAGCAGGCGACGCCAAATAAGGGCCATTACAAATGAATGAATCGTATGTGGATGTGCATCTGCTCACGGAATTTAGTGTTAAATCTAACCATATCAAAGAATTACTCAGACCGGATTCAGTACTGTTTATAATACGCTTAGCGTAGTGCAAGCCGAAGGAGCACAGCAGGATGCAAACTTTGCCGGCCGGTTCCGTCTGCTATCTGATGCCGGCATGAAAAGCCGTGTGCACAAATCAGGCCCTTCCCCTGAACAGCATTTACTGCCGGAAACAGCCGCTGAGCGCCAATTTGCTGCGAAAGCGCGAATGTATCAGTACGATAGCCAAAACTGCCGGCCATGCCGCAGCAGCCGCTGTCGGTTTCGGAGGGTACATAACCTGCCTGCTTCAGGCAGCGCATCAGCGCCGCCGTGCCGGTGAGGGCTTTTACATAGCAGTGCCCGTGAACGAGCACAGGGCGGTCCTTCCCGTTAAACAAACGGGAAAATTCATTTTCTGAAAATTTATCCGTCATGAATTCTTCGAACAGCATCGCCTGTTTTTGAAGTGCTGCGGCCGTTGCGGCAAGGGGGTCGCCGGCAGGGAGCAGGTCAGGGAGTTCGTCCCGGAGAGTGAGCAGTTCGGAGGGTTCGAGGCCTACCACAAGCGCGCCGCGCTGTACCGGACCTTCGAGCTTTCGCAGCAGCTCCCGAAGCACACGCTGTGCCTCCCGCGGAAAACCGGATGAAATCTGCGTGCGGCCGCATGAGGCAATCAGCGGCAGCATCAGCTGTGCGCCCGCGGCATGAAGCACCTCAACGGCAGCGATAGCCTGTTCCGGCTCATGCAGGTCTGTGAAGGGATCCACCAGCAGCAGCACCGGCGGACGGTCAGGTTTTTGACCGGTCCGGCGGTAACGATGGAAGTGCTCTTTGACCCAGCTCCCAAAAGTTTTCTCAGCAAAGGCCGGAAGCGGACGCTCAGGGTGAAGCCCCGCCAGTTTCTCCATCACAAAATGCCCCGCGCTGCTGCCTGCAATCGCGTTGGAGAGGCGCGGGAACCGGGCCCCCAGCCGAAGCCAGGGATGCGGGTCGGCCCAGAAGCGGGCTGCGAAATCCGCTCCGTTTTGGTCGTACCAGCCCTGCATGAACTCGGCCTTCATCCGGGCCATGTCCACATTGGCGGGACACTCCGATTTGCAGGCCTTGCAGCTCAGGCAGTAGCGCAGGGCGTCCCGGATTTCGGCGCTGCTGAATGCGTCGGTTCCTTTTGCCATGAACAGCTGACGGAACACGTTTGCCCGGCCGCGGGTGCTGTCTTTTTCATCCAGCGTTGCCATGTAGCTCGGGCACATGGTGCCGCCGCTTTCGGCGCGTTTGCGGCAAACGCCCGCGCCGTTGCACAGCTGTAACGCCTGCGCAAAGCCTCCCTCCTTCTGCCACCTGAACACGGTTTCAGCTTCGGGTAAAGCGCGGCCGAAGCTGAGGCGCAGCTGCGAATCAATGGGCTTTGCCTGTACAATTTTGCCGGGATTGAAGCGGTTTTCAGGATCCCAGATACGCTTTACTTCTTCGAGCAGCGGCATCATTTCTTTGCCGAGCACCAGTTCGATGTAAGGCGCCCGCGCGCGGCCGTCGCCGTGCTCCCCGGAAAGCGAGCCGCGGTATTTCTTCACAAGCAGTGCCACATCTTCGGCCATGCGCTTCATCTTTTCAACACCTTCGGCTTTGGTGATGTCGATAGCGGGCCTCAGGTGCAGCTCGCCGACCGATGCATGCGCGTAGTACACGCAGCTTGTGCCGTAGCGCTGCATCATGGCTTCGAAATCGGCAACGTAGGCAGGCAGATCCTGCACGCGCACCGCGGTGTCTTCAGTGAAGGTGGGCGTACTCGCATCCGCGCCGAGGCCCATGAGCAGGCCGAGACCGGCTTTGCGCAGATCCCACACGCGCCGCATTTTCTCCGGATCGGCATAGAGCGGAAAGGCGTAGCCGTAGCCGGAATCTTGCAGGGCAGCGGCACAGTTGGCGGCCTGCTGAAGCAGGACTTCAGTATCGTGCCCCTCAAACTCGATGATGAGCAGGCACTTGGGGTCTCCCGCAAGGAAGAAGCGGTTGCGCTGCTGTTCGATATTTCCTTCGGTCGCCCGAATGATGATGTCATCAATCAACTCAACCGCAGCAGGTTTGTGCGATACGGCCAGCACGGTTGCGTGCATCGCTTCGCTGAGCGTGCTGAAATGCGGAATAAGCAGCACCCGGCAGGGCTCGGCCTCAACCAGTCTTACGGTTGCGGCATGCATGAGGGCGAGGGTTCCTTCGCTGCCGCAGAGCAGCTCGGCCAGGTTAAAGGGGCGGCCGCCGGGCGTGAGGGGCGACATCTCGCAAAGACGATCGAGGGCGTAACCGGTATTGCGGCGCACAACTTTAGGATGCGGATAGTTTTGGATGATGGCTTCTTTGTTGGACTCCAGCAACCGCAGCATTTCCCGGTAAATATGGCCTTCGCGGGTTTGCAGGCGGGTTTTGGCTTCGAGTTCCTCATCCGAGAGCGGGCCGAAGCTAACGAGGCTGCCGTCGTCGAGTACGGCTTCAACCCGGATGATGTGCTCCCGAACCGAACCGTATTTCAGGGAGTAGAGTCCGGCGGAATTGTTGCCGATCATGCCGCCCAGCATACAGCGGTTGGTGGTCGAGGTATCGGGACCGAATTTAAGCCCGTATTTCGCTGCTTCCCGGTTCAGGCTGTCGCGGATTACGCCGGGTTCAGCGGTTGCCGTTTTGCGATCGGGGTCGATTTCGAGGATACGGCGCATGTGGCGCGATGTATCGGCGATGATGCCGCCGCCGGTGGTTTGCCCGGCAAGGCTCGTGCCCGCTGCCCGCGCGGTAATGCTGTACCCGCGTGCGGCTGCATCAAGCACGAGGGCACGGAGGTCATCCGCAGTTTCGGGGAAGCACACGCCCTCCGGCAGCTCCTCATACATGGAGGCATCATTGGCGTAGAGCCGGCGCAGCAGCTGATCAGTGTAGATTTCAGGCATGGGAGGCTTGATTTAGCAAAGCAGACGGCATCACCCTATAAAAAATAAAAAAGGCCTCAGTGCTGCTCCGGCGGATTGATTTTGAAAATGAGCATGGTTACGTCATCCCCGTAGTTGCCTTTGCAGAAGGTGCGGACTTCCTCCAGAATGAGCTGCTTGAGCTCCTGTGCGGTTTTTTGGTGATGTTCGGCCACGATCTCGGCAATGCGCTCCTCGCCAAACTCTTCGTCCTGCTCGTTCATGGCTTCGCTGATGCCGTCGGTGAACATCACAACCACATCGCCGGCCTGCAGCTGCACCCGGCCGGCCTGATAGGGAATGATGGTGTTGAGGGCACCCAGCAGCATACCGCCTTCGGTGAGCAGCCCCGTTTCCTGACGGGCTGCGCTCCAGTACACCGGCGGGTTGTGGCCGGCGTTGCAGTATTCGAACTGCAGGGTCTGCACATCGGCGCGACCCCAGAAAAAGCTGATGAACTTATCGCTCGGGGTGTTGGCAAAAATGATGTCGTTCACCTTGCCGGTAGTTTCAGCAAGATCGAGTTTGAGCGGAGAAAGCACGTGAATCATGGCCTGCAGGTTGGCCATAAGCAGCGATGCGGGGATACCCTTGCCGGTTACGTCGGCGATGGCCATGTACAGCAGGCGGTCGTCGGCGCAGAGCACGTCGTAGTAATCACCGCCCACCTGCCGCGAAGGCACGTTGATGGCCGCCACATCGAAAGGTTTCGGCTTCGGCAGCGGACTTGGGAAAAGCGTGTTCTGTATGGTTCGGGCGATGGTGAGCTCTTCCTCCATCCGCTCTTTTTCGATGCGCTCTTCGAGGAGGAAGGTTTTCTGAATGGAAAGAAACGCGAGGTTACCCAGCGAGATGAGCAGGTTGATGTCGCTCTTGCTGTAGGGCTGCGCGCTGGCTTTGGGCCCGATACCGAGCACGGCGCGCTCATCCTGAAACTTCACCCTAACAAGCGCTTCAATTTTATTTTCTCTCAGGTAGGCCGGGATTTCATCCAGCTCTTCGGTTCGGATAAATTCGGATTTCATTGCGAGCAGCTGCTCTTTTTCGGCCTTTGTGATGCTTCCTTTGAGGCCCTGCTGCAGAATCAGCTGCGGCTGCCCCTCGAGGCGCATGAGGAAGAAAAAGCGGCGGGCCATCATCTGCCCCATCAGCGTAAACCGGAACACGCTGAGCATCTGACTGCGGTCGACCAGGGTGTTGAATTCACGGCTGACTTCAAAAAGTGTGTTGAGCTCCTGCACTTTCTGATCGAGCTCGCGGTTGGTTGCCTTCAGCCGGTTCACCAGCATTGAGTTGGACAGCGCTACTGCGGAAATGATAACCAGGTTTTCAACAAATTCCAGCTCCGGACGGCTGTAGGGAGCATTGCCGATTTTCAGCGCCGTGCACAAATAGCCGAGGTGCTCACTGCTTGTGCGGATGGGGAAAAAAAGTTCGAGGCCGGAAGTTTGGAAGCAGGCACGGAAGTCATCCGGGAGCTCTTCCAGCGTGAAATAGGGCTTATCGGAGGCCGGGGCAGCGGATTCGGCCGGAAACAGACAGCCTTCCTGAAGCCCGGTGCGGCCTTTTGCGCGTACCAACTGCCATTTGCGACTTTGCTCATCCCGCAGGATGATGGCTGATTTGGGCGTAAACAGCTTGCCCATAATGATGAGCAGCAGGTTGTTGAGGATGAATTCAGTGTCGTGAGATTCGATCAGCAGGCGGCTCGTATCGAGCAGGGTTTTAAGCTCAAAACGGCTTCTGAGGGAATCATTTGACGCGTCGGAAAGTGGCACAGTACTTACACTACAGGTTTTTTATCATTCGGATTTCGTTATGCTGACCTTTTGAACTGTACTCGACCTTATCCATAAGCTTTTTGATCAGATAGACCCCTACCCCGCCCTTTTGTCGGTTTTTTATGCGCTGAGGCACATCCGGAGTTGTGTAAGAAGAAATATCGAAAGCATGCCCGTTATCCTGAATAGCCACCCAAAAAGTACGCTCATCAGAGCCTACACTCACATAAATCAGCTTGGAATCGTCGTAGCCGTAAGCATGCTTGATTACGTTGGTCATGGCTTCATCTACAGAAAGGCGGATTTCCTCTGTGTCTTTTTCTCCGAAGCCGTGCAGGCGGGCATGTCGTGCAACGAAATTGCGGACAGCCAGCAGGTTTTCGGTAGAAGCGGCTACCTCAATAAAACGGGGCTGCTCGGTCAAGGTTAGTCCTGCGGATTTGAGTTTAAAAATTTTCGGACGGCTTCCTGCTCCTCTTCGAGGATGTCATAAAGGGCGGGAAAACCGAGCAAATCAAATACGTTAAAAACGCTTTCTTTCATATTGGTGAGCTTGATGTCTCCGCCTAAGTCCCTTAGCTCCTCGATATAGGCCATAAATACGCCCAAACCGGCGCTTGAAATGTAATCGAGAGAGGTGAAGTTTACGATGATGTTGTACTTTTGTTCATCAATAAGCCGGGTGATGCTCTCTTCCAAAACCGGAGCAGTATGAGCATCAAGTTCTCCTGTCAGGTCCAGGATTTCTACGGATTCTACTTTTCTGGGCGTGATATCGAAAGTACTCATGAAATTTTGAAATATTGAGGTAACTGAAGTTCAGCAAAATGTGGGTATGCAATCTGTAATTGCGTGTTTATACAGGCAAACAAGCTGCTTTTCTGAATTCAGAAGGTTACTTGCCATGTGTAATTTAATGTATCTGATTGGATTTTAAAGTACAACAGCATGCAGGAAAAGAAAAGGCGGCACAGCGACGATCTGAAGCTACGATTATACCCTTGAGATGTTCCCCCCATTTATATGAGCCGGCTGCAAAAAAATAAGGCACTGCATTTTTCACGTACAGTGCCTTAAACTATTCATCAAGAGAGACGCTACTTGAGCGCATTTGAATATAAAAGCATGAACCGTAACCGCAAAATATTTTTTGGGTTCTTTTTTACGTGATCCTAAAGCATTTTTGTGATGCTTTCAGATACCTGCAAAAACCGGAGCTCTGCGCGGCATACTCAATTATATCAGTTAGATACCTAAATGGCTGAATGCTATTAAAGAACATTTACGCGTAAAGCAAATCCGGAAAATGTTAACCAAAACAGTACTTTTCGTAAAGGAAAACTAAAGGGCGTGAAACTAATTTTCTGTTTGGAACGATTACTTTTTGACAGATTCAAGGAATGAACCGGCTTTATGCGCATCAATATGATCGAGTTTGTGCCCCATTTTGTCGCGTTTGGTTTTCAGGTACTGCTCATTTTCAGGGTAAGCTTCAATTTCAATAGGTACCTGTTCCGAAATTTCCAGACCATAGCCCTGCAGCCCTACCCGTTTAGTGGGGTTGTTGGTCATAAGCCGCATTTTCCTCACCCCCAGTTCACGCAGGATCTGAGCCCCTACACCATAGTCGCGGTGGTCGGGTTTGAAACCGAGTGCTACGTTTGCTTCAACCGTATCGAGGCCCTCTTCCTGAAGTTTGTAAGCTTTCAGTTTATTCACCAACCCGATGCCGCGCCCTTCCTGATTCATGTACAGCAGCACGCCCTGACCGTTTTTCTCAATGTTAATGAGGGCCCGGTGCAGCTGTTCGCCGCAATCGCAGCGCTTGGAGCCAAAAATATCTCCGGTCACGCATAAAGAGTGTACGCGAACAAGCACGGGCTCTTCTTCCTGCCATTCACCTTTCACCAAAGCGAGATGATTCCCGCCGGTGAGCCGCTCTTCGAAGGCATAGAGCTGAAAATCCCCGTAAACGGTTGGTAATTTAACGTTTACCATCTCCCTCACCAACGACTCTTTGTGCATGCGGTAAGAGATGAGATCTTTTATGGTTATGAGTTTCATGCCGAATTTTCGGGCAACTTTCACCAGATCAGGCAGTCGGGCCATGGTACCGTCATCATTCATGATTTCGCAAATCACTCCGGCTGGATAGAGTCCGGCAAGCCGGGCAAGGTCAACGGCTGCCTCAGTATGGCCGGCCCGGCGCAGGGTTCCGCCTTCAACTGAAATTAGCGGAAAAATGTGGCCGGGACGGTTGAAATCCCCCGGGCGGGAATTGTTGCGGATCAGGGCCTTGAGGGTGATTGCACGGTCGGCCGCAGAAATGCCGGTCGAAGTGCCCTGATTATAATCTATTGAAACCGTGAAAGCCGTTTTGAGGCTGTCGGTATTATCCTGAACCATTCGGTCGAGGTTCAGCTCATAGGCGCGCTCCCGGGTTATGGGGGCACAGATAAGGCCCCTGCCGTGCGTAGCCATGAGGTTCACGGCATCGGGGGTTACCATCTCGGCAGCCATCACAAAATCACCTTCATTCTCACGGTCTTCATCATCTACCACAATGATGATTTTGCCGTTGCGAATATCTTCAATTGCGGATTCTATGGTATCAAATGTGATTTCTTCTGCCATGTGCGGGCCTTGGGTTCTTAACGGATGAACAGCCCGGTTTTTGCCGGGCTGCTTGCGACTACGCTTTTTTGTTGGGGTTTACGTCCACAATTGCGTTTTTGAGGACGCGGATTTTTACTTCTTTATCAACCTCAATGAGTACTGTTTCCTCATCGTTGGAGTGCAAAATGCCGAGCATACCGCCCGAGGTTACAATTTTATCACCTTTCTTCATTTCAGTGACTTTCTGCTGTATTTCTTTCTGCTTTTTGCTTTGCGGCCGGATAATAAATAACCAGAAGATGAAGAAAATCAATCCTAAAAAAATAAAAGAGGCAAACGGGCTTCCCCCTTCAGGATCGGCCATGAGTAAAATAATGTCCATTGTTGGGTTGGTATATGGTCAGTGTTTAAGGAAACAGGATACAGCTCCGATAATGCTGTTTTCTGTTTTCCGGTGAAAAATTCAAGATTTCTCCGGCACAAAAAAAGTTCCGGAGAACAGCTTCCAAAGATAATGCTTTTGTAAACCGGGTACAAAGCAATACCCGCCGGGCTATTGTTATCTCAATCGTATCAGCAGGTATAAGCCGGTTATCAGAGCCAGCAGTGCACACAACGCATACAGTCCGGCAAAGCCGGCAATACCAAACAGTATGCTTGAAAGTATTGGCGAAACTGACTGTGCTATTTTAATTACCATACCGTTCAGCGACATGATAGCCCCCCGGTTTTCAAGCATAGCTTCTGAAGAGATAAGTGAGATGAGCACAGGCAGATTCAGCCCCTGTGCAAAGCCATATATTACGGTTGCTGCTGTAAGCCAAATGAGGTTCGGCGCAAATGGCATGGCTGTAAGCGATACCGCATAAATCACAAATGAGAAGGTGACCAGCGCCTCAGGTCTGAAGCGCTGTGTGAGGCGCCCGGCATTAACTGAGGCCAGCGCATTAGACACTGAAGCCGACGACAATACCAGACCGATCATAAAGGAAGCTTCTGTGAAACGCGATTCAATCAAAAAGGGTATGATGGTAAGCAAGGGGCCGTACAGCAGTACGAATGAAACCAAGGTTGCCAGAAAAAACGGCAGCATCCTGTTTTGCTTCATGTTAATGAGCACGCGCTTCAGATAGGCACCTACCTTTCCGGTTTGCTCCGGCTCCGGGTTTTCCAGATAGAAAATGATAACAAATGCCGTTGGAAGTGCAAGCAGCGGCAGATAAAACGGAGCGAACCATCCCAAAACAGCAAGGGCGCCCCCTATAGCCGGATACAGGGTTGCACCGACACTCAGTACGGCCCCGTTATAGCCCATAGCCTCCGTCCGCTGCTGACCACTGAAGATATCCCCGATCATGGTTACATTCAGCGCGCCTATTGCTGCAGAGCCAACGCCCTGCAGCAGGCGGAGGAATAACAGCATTTCATAGTTTGGCGCAAACGCACAGGCGAAACCGGCTACGCCAAAAAGGAGCATTGACGGAACAAGAACCATTTTTCGGCCAATGCGATCTGATAAAATCCCCAGCAACGGCGTAAGTAAAACCCCGGGCAGCGTGTACATTGTAATTAGTAAGGCCGCACGGCCGATACTGATTTCAAATACAGTCGCAACCAGAGGAAGCACCGGTGTGATACTTGATACCCCCATAATGGCGGTAAGGGTAATACAAAAAATAATGTACAGATTACGGTTTCTCAATACCGGGCTGTCTGTACGATGGGTCTTGCCTTTTTTTCGGCTCAATGAACTGGCTGCTTAATACGGTTTACAACTTTAGTGCGAAGTAATTTCATCTCATTCAAACAACATCCAACAAAAAAAGCTCCCGCAGTACAGGAGCTTTTCATGTTTTAAACCCGGGGCAGCGCTTAAAGATTTGCGCGGGTAATTTCCAGAATATGGCGTTCCATGCCGTTCTTTATTTCACGCCTTACGGCGTCAACATCGCCGTTATCGATATACATGGCATGGATGTAAAGTGTTTTCCCATCCTCTGATATATCAAGACTGAGGGTGCCCGGTGTAAGGGAGATGGAATTGGCAAGCAGCGTTTTTTCCAGATCAGATTCGGCATCAAGCGGGATGCCGACAATACCTGATTTCATCTTAAAAGTGGGTTTAATTACATCTACTGCAACCCGAATACTTGAAATAAACAACTCTTTAAGGAAGTAAAAGATGAAACCGACCGCAAGCCGGAGCCTGCGGGTGTAGTTTTCCGCATCAATGGCAGGGGCTGCGACGAGCATCACAAGATAACCGAGCAGAAAACCAATAGCCAGATTTCCCAGACTAATGGTGCCGGTAACGGCGGCCCAGATTACGGCCAGAACAATGTTGGTCAGAAACTGTTTCATGGGTTCAGTACGGCATTTATGTACATGGACGGATCAAGCAGCTGATCGGCAGCTTCAAAGAGCAGCGCGTAAAACGGCTCTCCAAATATGCCGAGTACCACAATAAAACCGGCGATGATAATGGTTGGCAGCAATAAGGCTATTAGCTGTGCGCCTGCTACCGGCTTAAAGTTTTTGTCGGCCACAACGGGAGCGGTGTCGGGCAGCGGACTCCAGTAGGCTCCCATCCAGATTTTGGTCATCGAAAACATGGTCATCAGGCCAACCGCAAGCGCGAAGCCGATTACGACCCACTGCTCTACTTCAAGACCTGCGTAAATTACGGTGTACTTGGCCCAGAAACCGGTAAGCGGCGGCAGACCTGCCAGCGAGATCGCGGAAATTGCAAAGAGGGAGCTCACCAGCGGGTAATTCTTGTACAGACCTCCAAGGCGGGAGAGGTGAAACGAGCCTACGAGCTTTTGCGCAATACCAGCAACAAGGAACAGGTTCGTTTTGGCCAGGATGTTATGCAGGATGTAGTAAATAACCCCGGCAAGGGCAATCTTGGTAAAAAACGCAAGGCCCATAATCATGTAGCCGATCTGACTCACAATGTGGAAGCTCAGAATCTTACGCACATCATACTGTGAGGCCGCACCAAGTACGCCCACAACCATAGTGGGAACCGAAATCCAGAGCAGGATGGTGTGCGTGTACCCAATATCCTGTGTGAAGAGCAGGGTAAATACGCGTACAAGCGAGTAAACCCCGACTTTGGTAAGCAGGGCACCAAAAATGGCCGTGATGGTTACCGGTGGTGTATGGTAGGATGCCGGCAGCCAGAAAAACAGCGGAAAAACGGCTGATTTAATCCCAAATGATACAAGGAACATCATAGATGCAGTAATAACCAGCCCCGTGTTCTCAGTATCCTGCAGCGCCTGTGCCATGGCTGCTAAATTAAGCGTACCGGTGAGGCCGTACATAATCCCAACCCCTGCAAGAAAAATGAGGGAAGAGAGCAGGTTGATAACCACGTACTTCACCGCACCGTCGAGCTGTGCCTTCCCGTTACCAATGGCAAGCAGCACAAAGGATGTAATCAGCATAACCTCAAACCAAACATAAAGGTTGAAGAGGTCACCGGTGAGGAAGGCTCCGATTACGCCGAAAATGAGAATCTGAAACAAGGGCTGAAAACCGAAAGACTCCCGTTGCTTGTCCATATCACCAAGTGAGTAAATGCTGATGGTCATGGCCATCAGACCGGTTACACACACCATGAGCGCGCTGAACAGGTCAGCAACCATAGAAATACCAAAAGGAGCTTCCCAGTTTCCCGGCTGCAGTACCTGAATGCCTTCGGTGTACACCACATACAACAAAACACAGCCGGCAATAAAGGTCGCAACAGACCCGATAACGCTCAGCCAGCGTTGCAGCTCGCGGTTTTTGAACGCAATCAGGGCAAGAGATGCCGTGAGAATCGGTATCAGAATAGGATAAATGATGATGTTGCTCACGCTTCGTCCTCCCCTTTAATAACGCCTGCCGGAAGCTCTTCCCCTTTGTAGGGTGGCTCTGCAACGCGCATCTCATCTACATTGAGGGTACCTACTTCGGTATAAGCCCGGTACACCAGCACCAGCGCGTACGACAGCAGACCAAAGCCGATTACAATAGCCGTAAGCACCAGGGCCTGCGGCAGCGGGTTTGCGAAAGCGCCGGAGGGCACGTACTCACCCGATGCAATAAGGGGCGGGATGCCGCGATCGAGGCGGCCAAGCGTAAATATGAGCAGGTTAACTGCGTTGCTCAGAATTACGATGCCAATCACCACGCGCACCAGATTGCGGCGAAGCATAAGAAACACGCTCAGCGCCACAAGTATTCCAATTACAATAGCTAATAAAGGCTCCATTGGTTAGTCTTCTTCTTCAAGTGCAAAGATTACGGCGAGGGTAAATCCTACAACTACCAAATACACGCCAATGTCGAATATGAGAGGGGTACCCACGTGAAGCTCATTTCCGAATACAACCGGAAGAGCCCACTGTCCCGTAAAAAAAGCATCTCCGGCTATCATGGACATGATACCGCTCACCAGGGCTAAAAACAGGCCCCAGCCAACCATCACGCGCGGATCCATACGAAGCAGCCTGCGGGTAACTTCCGTGCCAAAAGTGATAGCAAACAGCACAAATGCCGAAGCTCCGACCAAACCGCCTATGAATCCGCCACCGGGCTCATTATGCCCTCTAAAGAACAAAAACACAGAGAATATGAGCAGCAACGGGAACAACAGCCGTGTTGCTGTTTTAAGAATTACGGAATTCATGCTGTTGTACCTTCCTTTTTTGTGATAACTTTTTTACCCAGCTTTATAAGCGCGTACACACCTATACCGGCAACCCCGATTACCACGATTTCACCAAAGGTATCGAGCGCCCGGAAGTCCACCAGAATCACATTTACTATGTTGCGGCCGTAGGCAACCACGTAACTGTTTTCGGCAAAATAATCCGTCATGAAGGGGTCGAATTCGGTATTCAGTACTGCCAGCATTATGAGGGTTACGATCAGGCCAAGACTTCCGGCCAGAATGCCGTCTCTCACTTTTGAGCCCATCGATACTTTCACCTTGCTTTGCGGCAGGTGTATAAGTACCAGAGCCACCAGAATTACGGTGAGCGTCTCTACAAGAACCTGCGTTATGGCAAGATCAGGTGCGCTGAACAGGATGTAAAGCAGGGCTATGCTGTAGCCCACAACCCCGAGTGCCGCAATGGCCACAAGACCGGAACCCGCAAATACGGCTGCAAATGCTGCGATTACGATTACACCGGCGAGTGTCCACTCATAGAAGTAGATATCAGAGAAGTCTGCTACTATAATCATGTCGGTCTTAACCAGCATGGTGTAGCCAACAAGTACCACAAAAAAGGCTACAATACAAAGCATGTAGTACCGCAGGTAGCCGTTCTGGAAAAACTTTGTTTGCGCAGCTGCCAGGCCAAGCGTACCGTTGAGCCAGCCTTCGTAGCCTTTTACAGGTCCCTGACCCATAATGCGGTCGTAAGCCTGTACCGCACCTGATTCACGCACCTTGTTCCATACCAGGTACAGGCCGATACCGCTGAGCAGAGTAATGATACTGAGAATAAGAGGCGCATTAATACCATGCCACAACTTGAGGGATACTACTAAATCAGGGGTGCCTGCAATAGCACCGGCAGCTTTTGAGATGATCGCGGTATCAATCAGGAAAGGGAGAATCCCGAATAGTATGCTCAGCACTGAAAGCACACCGGGGCCAATCCACATACTAAGCGGTGCTTCATGTACATGCTTGTTGTTGTACTCCTTGTATTCTCCGAAGAAGGGTCTGATGGCCACTATGCCGCTCGAAGCTACAACGGCTATGTTGGCCAGTACCGCCATACCAATAAGCACCATTGGGAAGCTTACCGATGAAAGCGCTGCTTCATATACCAGCTCCTTGCCTATAAAACCAAGCAGCGGAGCAACCCCGGCCATTGAGAGCGCAGCAATACAACCGAATGCCGCCGTCATTGGCATGGTTTTACGCAGGCCGCTGATGAACCTTATGTCGCGGGTGCCGGCTTCGTGATCAACCGTACCCGCCACCATGAACAGGGCGCCTTTATAGAGCGAGTGGCTCAGAATAAACACGGCTACAGCTTTCACGGCGTACTCATGGCCCATGCCGATGAGCATGGTGAGGGTACCAAGGGCCATCACGGTGGTGTAGGCCAGTACTTTCTTGAGGTCCGTATGCGCAATGGCAAGCCAGGCTGCAACAAGCATGGTTACAGCGCCGAAACCGGTTACAATGTAGGTCCATTCAAGGGTACCGCTAAGCACGGGGTTTAGGCGGGCCAGCAGGTAAACACCAGCCTTAACCATGGTTGCGGAGTGCAGATAAGCAGAAACCGGGGTCGGGGCGGCCATTGCACCGGGAAGCCAGAAATGAAACGGAAACTGTGCTGATTTGGTGAAGGCACCGATTAGGATGAGAATCAGGGCGCCAAGATACCAGGGGTGCTCAGCTACCAGACCGGACTGACCGAACATCTCGGAAATTTCCATGGTGCCGGTAATCATCGACAAGATGATGAGGCCCGCAAGCAGGGCCAGACCTCCGGAGCCGGTAACAAGCAGGGCCTGCAGTGCGGATTTCCGGGAATCTTCCTTTTCATACTTGTAGCCGATAAGCAGGTACGAACTTATGGAAGTAAGCTCCCAGAAAATAAAAAGCGCCACAATATTATCAGCGAGTACAACCCCCATCATCGCACCCATAAACAGCAGAATGCTGAAATAAAAGCGGCCCAGGTTCGAATCGGCGGCAAGGTAGCCGCCTCCGTAAATCATAATAAAAGTACCTATCCCGGAAACAATCAGCCCAAACATAAGGCTGAAGCCATCGAGATAGAACGACATATTCACGCCCAGGTAAGAAACCCAAACCCACGATTCCTTTACTACATCGCCGCCGGAAATAACCGGGATAAAACTCAGCAAATATGCAAAAACGGTGAAAGGAACAAGGGCGAGAACCCAGCCGGAGCTTTTTTTAAGATATTTGGCGGCGGCGGGACCAAAAAATGCGGCTGAAAAAATCAGCAGTAATGCAGCTAAAATGGTCATCAGGATTCAGAAACGTTACGGTTCAGTTTGGCATCGGATGCCGCACGGGATTTGCGGGAGGCTTCGGGCTCAGATATCTCCCCGTTACGGTCCATTTCATCTACAATCGTTCCTTCCCAAAGCTCAATACCGGTGTAATAGGCAGCACGGCCAATTAAATGCGCAGCAACCGGCGCTGTGAGCAGCAGAAAAATAATGGTTGCCAGGATACGGGTGAGCACCGATATTTCATCAAACGAGATACCGACTGCAACCAGAATTAAACCTGCACCCAGGGTACCGGCTTTGGTAGATGCGTGCATTTTCATCATGAGGTCGGGTAGCCGAAGCACGCCAATTGAAGCTATCAGCACGAAAAAGCTTCCTGCAAGCAGAAAAAAAGCGATGATCAGTTCGGTAATCATATTTCATCATTGGTTGAGGGGCGCCCGGCTTTGAGTACATAGCGGGCAAATGCTGTTGTACCCAAAAAGGCAATAAGGGCTACTACAATCGCTGCATCAATAAAATCGGAGGTACCCGTATGGATGCAGTAAGTCGCAATAAATGCGATTACGATGTAGGCAATCAGGTCAAGAGCTACAACACGGTCCGGCAGGCTGGGGCCGATAAGCAGACGTATCATGCCTGCTACCAGAGAAATACTCAGCGCTGCAAAGGTGATGACAAGCACCGTGTCGAGTAATACAGTTTCGCCGTTTAGCAAAGTTAACTCCTTAAAAACAGGTATCTTATGGGTGAAACGCGATATCGGGTTCGCTTATGGCTTGTTTCATTTCGGCCTCTGATTCCGTAATTTGCTACGGCCCGATGGTGCACTGTTGCTTCGTTTATCCGGCTGTTGGTACTCAAAGCTGCTTTTCCTGCCGTCGAACAAATCTGCACCCCGGATTTTTGCACCAAATCAGAGATACCCGGGCCCCAATTCTGTTTGCTGATAAGGTTTCATTTAACAATTTCTCAGATATAGTGAATTGGCGGCCATTTCCTTATCAGCCTGATTTAACGAAGCGCAAAAATAAATTTTTCTGATTCTACTTCAAAATTATTTCGGTAAGCAATTGAAAAAACAGACATTCCTGAACTTGGAAAGTGTTATTTTACAGAGCTTTGTACCTTGCTGATTCTGCTATGAAAAACGCTGTTTTTAATACTGCATCACCTCAGGAGACCCTCGCACTTGGCGCTGAAATGGCCAAAAACATGGCTTCAGGCGACGTCATCTGCCTCTTTGGCGACCTTGGCGCCGGCAAAACACACTTTGTTAAGGGCGTTGCCTCCGCGTTTGGGATACCCGAAAAAGAGGTCGATTCCCCTACCTTTGTGCTCATTCAAGAGTATGAGGGAACCCTGCCGCTTTACCATTTCGATGCCTATCGTATTGCGAGCCTTGAGGAAGCAAGGCGCCTCGGCATGGAAGAGTATTTCTACGGCGACGGTATCTGCCTGATCGAATGGCCCGAGCGCATTGCCGGCCTGCTGCCCGAACAGCGCACTGAAGTGCACTTTTCGCATACCGGGCCCTCCAGCCGCCGCGTTGAGGTGCTTCACAAATACTGATTTCTTTGTATTTTGAGCACCCATGCCAACTAAAAAACTATCATACCGCTTCGACCGGCTTCCGGTAATCTATCCCTATCACCTGCGTGCACGAAATCAACTTTCTGTTGGTGATCTTGTGTATTACGGCCCCTGCCCTCCTTATTATGGCATTGGCGAGGTGATGAATATCGTCGAAAACTATTGTATTGTTGATTTTCGCGGTACCGGTGAGCTCGAAATCCACAAAGATGCCTTCGAGCAGCGCTACATTATTCCTATCCACAAGCTGAACCTCTCGCACCTGCTCATGGAAGTTTAAACCCTGACCGCTGCGCCGTTCAGCATTCTGTTCCTGACAACCCGGTGAGGTACCGGCACCTATGCTCACATTCGTCAGCCTGCATAATTTCTTCAGCTTCGCAAAAGCCTCTGAAGTTCCGTTAAGCCCCGGTTTGAATGTACTTGTAGGCATCAACGGCAGCGGCAAATCCAACTTCATAAAGGCGCTGCGGCTTTTGTATGAAGGGATTTCGGGGGATGGGCTCCGAAACCTGATTCAGCTCGAATGGGGCGGCTACGATCAGGTGTCGCATGCGCGGCGCAACGGCCTCGGGGATATCCGGCTGCAGTTCACCTTTCCGCCCAACCCCGGCACGGGTTCATGGTACCGCGCCGAAGGCAGCCCGGTGTACGGCATCACGATCAGTGCGGCAACCGACGGCACCTTCCGGCTCTCGGAGCGCATCACCCTAAAAAACACGAAAGATGCCTCCGAAACCCTGCTGTTTGAGTCGAAAGCCGGCAAAGGTCTGGTGCGATCCGCTTCAGGCGCGCTGCGGGACCTGACGGAAGCTCCCTATGCCGAAGCAAGCGCCCGCCAAATGGAACTCCGCTTCCGCTACATGCCCGAGGATGGCCTGCATCCGCTTCTTTGCGGCCTGCGGCGGGCCATTCAGCAGTTTGGCTTCTACGGCTTTTTCAATACCTCTTTCAGCAGTCCGGCCCGCAGGCCTGCGCCGGCAGCCGGCAACCATGCCGGGCGCCTCTCTCACGACGGGGAAAACATGGCGCAGGTGCTGCACAGCATGCGGGCCTTTGCGCCGGACGCTTTTGCGCATCTTGAAACATTCCTGCGGCGGATCAGCCCCAATTTTCAGCAGCTTGTTTTTAGTGAAGCCGGCGAAAAAGTACGCGTGCGCTTCGTTGAGAAACATCTTTCGCACAGCGTTTCTGCCCGCCACATATCCGACGGCACCCTCCGCTATCTGCTCTACCTGAGTATTTTTCTGAATCCCGGGCGCGGCCTCGCCGTCTGCATCGACGAGCCTGAGAGCGGGCTTCACCCCGATATGCTGCACTCGCTCAGCGAAGCCATGCAACAGGCCGCCGGAGAAGGCACACAGCTCATCCTCGCCACACACTCCCCCCTGCTGCTTAATTCTTTCGAACTCGACGACCTGCTCATCTTCGATAAAAATTCCGAAAATCAGACCCTTGTGCATACCGTAAACGGCGATGACTTCAGCAGCCTAACCGGCCTCAGCCTGCCGGGTCAGCTGTGGCTGAGCGGGCACCTCGGGGGCAAACGATGGTAACCATCACCATTTATGTGGAAGGCGGCCGCCTCGACGGAGATCAGTCGGCCGAGACCATTTCCAACAATGCCCTGTTTCGGGAAGGCTTTCACCGGCTGTTCAGTCAGGTTTTGGATGAGGAGAGTTTCTCACTCGTTATCCAGCCCATCGGCTCAGTTACCCGCGCCCGCAACTACCTGCGGCGGGCAACCAACAGCCGGGACCCGGCGCTTGTGCTCATCGACCTCGACGGGCCGCCTTCGGTGCGGCAGGAGCGCCTCAGCCGGTTTCAGGGGCTTGATACCTCTCTTATTTTTTTCATGATTCAGGAAATGGAAGCCTGGATTATCTCCCAAACCGAAACAATTGAAGCCTACTCCAAAAGCCGCTGGCTGCTGCGCAAGCATCCCGGCGAAAAACTTGAGGAAGATCAGCTGCTCGCCTGCCGCGACCCGCAGGAAATCGAGAAACCATCCGAAAAGCTCAACAATCTTTTCCGAAAATATTTCAGGGCTGTGCGGCAGCGCGGCGGCGAACGCAGCGAAAAACTCCGGAACTACTCCAAAACCAAAGACGGCCCCGTACTCATCGGCATGCTCAACCTCACCCACCTGATGGAAGACTTCGGTGATGCAGCCGGCCTGGTTAAAAAGGTTCAGGCTTTTCAGCTTCAACACCTTGAACGCTGAACCCCGCGCCCAAAGCGCTACCCAACCCGTGCCCGTTTTTTTGGTATCTTAAGCATCCGGGCAAAGCCAGACTAAAACCACGCCTCCCGGCATTTGTTCAAACTTTTTTAAACATTCAGACTGTCGTATGAAAAAACTCCTGGTTAATGTTGACCACGTTGCAACCCTTCGCAACGCCCGCTCAGAGGGCTACCCCGATCCGGTTGAAGCCGCCCGAATCTGTGAATCACACGGGGCTGCCGGCATCGTGTTTCACCTGCGTGAAGACCGCCGCCACATCAAAGATGCCGACGCCTGGGGCCTGAAAGAAGCCGTTACCGGCCTGCTCGATTTCGAGATGGGCGCCACCGACGAAATGCTGGATATCTGCTGCCGCATGAAGCCGCAGCTGTGCACTTTGGTACCCGAAAAGCGGGAAGAAATCACCACCGAAGGCGGCCTCAACATGCCCCTCATTATGGCCGACTACCGCAGCCGCGTGCTGCCGAAACTGGCCGAAGCCGGCGTACCCGTGAGCCTTTTTGTGGAACCCTCCATCCGCGATATGGAGCTCTGCGCCGAACTCGGCGTGCCCGTAGTTGAGCTGCACACCGGCACCTACGCCAACGCCTCCGATGCGGACAAGCCCCGCGAGCTGAAACGGCTGCGCGAAGCCGCCGAACGCGCCCACAGCCTCGGCATTAAGGTAAATGCCGGTCACGGTCTCGGGTTTGCGAACATCCGCCCGTTTCTGGAGGAAGTGCCGCACCTGGCCGAAATCAGCATTGGCCACGCCCTCATGGCCGACGCCATTATGCGCGGGCTGCCGACCTCCGTGAGCGAAATGGCCGCCCTCATCAACGAATACAACTAACCCAAAACCGGCAAGCCCTTGAGCGAACCTGAAGACATCACCCCCGGCCCCATACCCGAGCCGCCGAAAGGCTACAAATCGGGCTACGTTACCATCATGGGCAAGCCCAACGCGGGCAAGTCCACCTTTCTGAACGCGGTGCTGGGCACCAAGCTCTCCATCATTTCGCCCAAGGTGCAAACCACGCGCCACCGCATTACGGGCATCCACAGCGACGACCGCGGCCAAATCGTATTCCTCGACACCCCCGGTTTCCTGGAGCCCCGCTACAAGCTGCACGAAAAAATGATGCACGCGGTACGCCGCTCCGTAGAAGACGCCGACCTCATCCTGTTTATTCTCGATCCCGGCGATGTGCCCTCTGAAGAAGAGCTGGCCTGGTTCGCTTCCTACCGTAAAAAACCCGTGCTGCTGATGGTGAATAAAAGCGACCGCTTCAAGGAAGCGACCATCACCGCTGCGGCGGAACAAATGGCGCAGCAGCTTCATCTGCGTGATACGCGCATCATTTCCGCGCTTAATCTGGAGGGTGTACCTGAGCTGGTTGAGCAGATTTTCGCCCTGCTCCCCGAGGGACCCCCGTTTTTCCCGCCCGATCAGCTTAGCGAGCACCCCGAGCGCTTTTTCGTTTCGGAGCTCATCCGCGAGCAGCTCTTTCACCTGTACCGGGCCGAAATTCCCTACTCCTGCGCGGTCAACATTATCAGCTTTGAAGCCGAGCCGGAGATCACCCGCATCGATGCCGAAATTGTGGTGAGCCGCAACAGTCAGAAGGGTATCGTGATCGGCAAGGGCGGCACGGCCCTCAAAAAACTCGGCACCGAGGCCCGCAAGGAAATACAGCAGTTTCTCGGCACCAAAGTTTACCTCAATTTATTTGTGAAGGTGCGCGAAAAATGGCGCGAAAACGAGACCTTCCTCCGAAGCTACGGCTACAATTCCTGACCTTTCACTTTTGTTTTTTTGGTATGATGATGACTCCGAGCCCCCATCACCCTTCCGGCACGTCAAAAAACCTTCCCGCAAAAGCGCGCTTTTTTTTGTTTTTGGGGATGATGATGCTCCTGCTCATGCCCGCCGGCGCGGCCTTTGCTCAGGGCTACCTGATGCTGGCCGGAGGCGGCTCGGAAAGTGCCGCATCAGCAAGCTGGAGCAACGAACCCTACGGCTGGTTTGCTGAGCGGGCGGCGGAGGCGGGTGAAGGCCGAATCGTAGTGCTTTCCAACAGCGATACCTCCGTTTGGCTGCCGAACTATTTTTCGAACCTCGGGGCTGCGGAAGTGGTGAACCTCACCATCACCGGAAACAGCGAATCTCAGATTCTGGCTGCGCTCAGCGGTGCCGGCGGGGTTTTCATGAAGGGCGGCGATCAGCGGCATTACATCGATGCCTGGCGCGGAGGAGCCGTTGAAGCGGCCATCCGGGCTGTGTTTGAGGGCGGCGGCGTAATCGGCGGCACAAGCGCAGGCGCCATGGTTGCCGGCTCGTACTTCACGCGCGGCGGCACCACTTCCGCTCAGCTGCTGCGCAACCCCTGGGCGGGTCAGGACAGCATGCAGGAGAACTTCCTGAACCTGCTGCCAAACACCATCACCGATACGCACTACTTCGAGCGCGGGCGCCCCGGCCGGCTGATCAGCAAAATGGCGTTTATCGCCACCGAAATGGGCGCGCCCCAAATCACCGGTATCGGCATTGACGACAAAACCGCGGTGATGATTTTCCCGGACGGGCGTCTGCGGGTAAGCGGCACAGGCGGCGTACACGTGCTGCGCAGCACGCCCGAAACCGTATTCGATGCTCAGCCCAATCGCGATCTCGGCCTTACCGGCCTCGCGGCGCATCAGCTTACGCACGGCTTCGAAATCGACCTCGCCACCGGCGCGCTGCTCGCGCAGCCGGAGGATGCCGAAACCGTTGCCCCCTTCACACAAAGCGGCCCCGATGCCGTGATGCACTTCCGCCGCACGGCCTGGAACTCAGCCTACCTCAACGCCCGCGACGGCGACAGCCTGCGCATCCTGCTCGACAGCGGCGAAGTGAGCACCAATGCCCTCATCAATCACAGCGTGCCGGTTAGCACTGTGCCGTTTGAGGGCAGCCTCACCGGCGATCCGGCCTGGATTGAGAGCCTGTTCGCCGGCGACCGACTGTTCCTGAACATCAGCGCCGAAGAATGGCTTCAGCTGAGCAGCGAGCCGCTGTTTCGGGCGCAGCTCGACGGAAGCAGTACCGAGCTTGAGTTGCTCACCCGGCACCTGCCGGTTATGGGGGAAGGCTACGCCACAAACCTCGCGGCCAATGGTTTCATCGCCTACGACGGCCGCATGATTGTGCGGCCGGGTTCGGCCCTGCTGCCGGGCGTTGTGAGTGTTGACAGCACCTACACCAACACCACGCAAAATTTATTCGAAAACTTTGCAAGCGCCCCAGGCTGGCTCATGCACAGCTATCAGGCGCATATCGCGCTGAGCGGCACCCTCTACACGCAGCTGAGCTACGACCGCGGCGTGATGCGTTTCGACAACACACAGGTCTCTACAATAATTATGGATGCACGCGAGGGCTACGTTACGGCCGCGAGCCCGTTTATCGCCTCCGGCTCAAGCAACCACACACGGAACTCCGCCGCGGTGAGCCACGCGGTGATAAGCGTAGTGCCTGCAGGCGGTTCCTATCAGCTCTACGGCTCCGACCCGGTAAGCCTTCCCCCTGCACCTGAAGAAATCCCCGCTTCTTTTCTGATTGAGCGCATCTACCCGAATCCCTTCAATCCCGTAACAACGGTTGTGCTGCATTCGCAGCAAAGTGCCGATGCCCGGATCGAGGTCTTCAACATGGCGGGTCAGCGGGTGTACGCCGCAGGACTCCGGCTTCAGCCGGGCGCTACGCAGCATCAGCTGAACCTCAGCAGCCAAAGCAGCGGCATTTACCTTGTGCGTGTACACGCTGCGGGGCAGACACAGCAGGCCCGGATTACGCTGATCAAGTAATTCGTCAGCGTAAATCCGGTCTCAGGCTGCTGTGAAGAATCTGTTTATTCTGCCTGTTTAATGTGGCGCTCAAAAAAGTTATAGATACGCAGGTACTGATCGTGCCAGGCTTCCGGGTTTTGGTAGGCATGCCGCTCGGCAGGGTACATCATCATATCAAAATTCGTGTTCCCGCTTTCGATGAGCACGTTGATGTACTGTGCCGCATCCTGAAACCCCACATTATCATCGATGAGGCCGTGAAGGATAATGACCGGCCTTGTGAGGCTGTCCGCATAGGTGATGGGTGAGCTTCGGTCGTAATGCTCGGGGTTCTCCTCCGGGGTGCCGAGGCGCGGACGCGTGTAGCCGGGGTTGGCATGGTAGTAATTCCGCCAGTTGGTAACCGCGCGCAGGGCTGCCGCAGCGTGAAAGCGTTCGGGCGCGTGGGTTACGGCATAAAGCGCCATGAAACCGCCATAGCTGCCGCCGTAAATCCCGACCCGGTCGAGGTCGAGGTAGCCGTAGGTTTCATCGAGATAATCGAGCCCGTCAATCACGTCGTTGAGCTCGAATTTGCCCATCCAGTTGGTAACGTCTTCGCGGAACTTGCGGCCGTAACCGGTACTGTGCCGGAAATCGACTTCTACCACCACGTAGCCGGAACGGTTCAGCAGCTGATGGAACATGTACTCGCGCGGATAGCTGCGCGACCAGCCCTGAAACACATTTTGCAGGGAACCCGCACCGTGCACGAACACCACGACGGGATATTTTTGGGTCGGATCGAAATTATGGGGCTTGAGCACATCCATCGAAATCAGCTCGTTGTCGCGGTTGGGGATGCGGTAGTAGTCCGGCACCTGCCACGAAATTTCGTTGAAACGCTCCGGCACGGTTTGCGTGAGCTGTACCTCATCATCGGGGCGGCGGATATCGATCAGGTGAATTTCAGCCGGTTTGTTCCAGCTTGTTTTCAGGTAGGCGATGTAGCGCTGATCGGGGCTCACCTGCCATCCCCAGCGAAATGCCGGTGTGCGTGTTAAGCGGGTACGGTTGCGGGTGTTGATGTTCACGGTGTACAAATTCCGCAGTCCGGGATCCTGCTGAGTAGATGAAAACGCGAGGGTGTTAACGCCGATCCAGTCAACCCAGTCCACTTCGAAATCGCCGCTTGTGATCTGGCTGAGCCGGCTTCCGTTCCCGCGGGACACATAGATGTGGCTGAAACCACTTTGCTCGGAAGTAAAAAACAGCATATCGCCTTCCGGCGCGAAAGCCAGCCTGAGCAACGGGCTGTAAATCCAGCCTTCGGTTGTTTCCTGATGAATGGTTGTGCTTGCGCCTCCCTCAACTCCAAAATCGTAGGATACAATGGTCCGCTCTTTCATGTCATGATCGGTAACATCATACACAAAATAGCGCCCTCCCGGCGAAACAGCGGTGTTGAGTATATAAGCTTCGGCTTCGTAAATCTGCGTGATTTCATTATCCCGCAGGTTCACGGCTGAAAGGGTGACCTTAGGCTGCCCGCGACGCGAGCCGCCCGGCAGCACAAACTCCGGTACATATTCCGGAAAGAAAACCTCGCGGTAGTGCGAAGTATCGGTTTGCTGCACCACAATTACGCTGTCGCCCGCTGCCCAGCCCCTGATGAAGAAACCGGGTGCACTACCTGCCCGGCTTGTGTGCTGCGCTACTTCGCCGTTTTCGATGTGGATCGTCCACACATCGCCGGCGTTGGTGAAGGCGAGGCTGCGGCTATCGGCCGACCAGTGCGGCCTGCCGCCAACGCCACGGGCAGAGAAAACCGCGCGGGGCGCTGAGCCGTCCAGGCCCGCCACAAACAGGCTGCGGTCTTTTGTGTAGGCAATAAGCTGCCGGTTTGGCGATACCGCGCTGTTAGCAACGTGGGTGAGGTCATCATCAACCCGCTCCACCAGCGAGCCCGACAGATCTACACGATACTGACTTGTAGCAGCGTAGCTCGAATCATTCCAGCTGAAATGAACATGGTTGCCGATCGGGCTGAAACCAGAAAGGCCGGGCCTTACACCGGGCAGAAAAGGTTCGGCGAAAATAGTGCGCAGCTGAAGGGTGTCGAGGCCGGCATAGGCGGGCGTTTGCTGGGCATGTGCCGGTTTGGGATAGGCAACGACTGCAAAAAGGCAGATGAGCAGAAGGCCGGTAAAGCGAACTAAACCGTTTTGTTTCATAAGAGGGAGGCTTGTGAGTAAAGGGGATTGAAAAACAACGGCGGCAAACACAGCTGACGCCTGAAAATCACAGCCTTCAAAATAACAGATTCAAAAGGATTTTTTCACCCGCTTATTACCTAAACAAACCGCACCGGCAGCAAGCACCGGAAACGGGTGCGCAGCTGCCTGCAGCATGCCCTTCGCCCACCAATTTCAAGCCTGCAAACAGGCATACAAGTTTAAACTACTTAGGCCCTGTTTTCGCCGGTTTGTTGGTGCACCCTATGCCCTTATATTTGCGCATCTCAACTGAAAACCCACTTTTTGACTCTATTTGATACGATTATGGAATTACGTGTGACCTCAGAAACCGGCCTGCTTCAGGGCGTGATTACCCACACCCCGGGGCCTGAAGTCTCGCTGGTATCTCCCGAAACCAAAGACCAGCTGCTCTTCGACGACATCATCTACGAGCACGACGCCCGCAACGAACATCTCGATATGCTTCAGGTGATGCGCACCGCGCTGCCTGACCTCAAAATTATTGAAGTGCGTAACCTCATCACCGAAACGCTTGAAAACCCGGATGCCCGCGCCTACCTTGCCGACAGCCTCGTTCGCAATCAGAAAGACGGCAACCTCGCCCCCATCCGCAGTCAGCTTGCCGAGCTGAATGCGGCCGAACTCACTGCCTTCACTATTGAAGGCAGTACGCCATCCATCCCCTCTGTTGAGCTGCTGCCCACCCCCAACCTGCTGTTCACCCGCGACCTTGCAGCCGTTGTGAACGACGTGATTGTGGTCTCGAAAGCAGCCAAAACCGCACGTATCCGCGAATCCCTGATGATGGATACCGTGGTGACCTTCCACCCGATGTATGAGCAAATCCGCAAAAACGCGATTTTCATTTCGGGGGAAGACAGCATCGAAGGCGGCGACATCCTCGTGGTTCGCGACGACCTCGTACTGATCGGCATGAGCGAGCGCACGACCTTCAGCGGGCTCATGCATGCCGCGCAGCAGCTCATGGAAAAGGGCATCAAACAGGTGCTCATCATCGATATCCCCAAGAAACGCTCCTCGATGCACCTCGATACGATCTTCACCTTCAGCAACTACAACGAGTGCGTTGTGTTTCCGCCGGCCATCATCGACCGTAAGGACAATGTGGTTTCTTTGGTGAAATCGAACGGTTCCATCATCACAGAGCTTAAACCTAACCTGAAGCACGCGCTGGAAGAAGCCCTCGGGCATGAGGTCACTTTCATCAAGTGCGGCGGCGACGACCCTACAGCGCAGCAGCGTGAGCAGTGGAGCGACGGTGCCAATACCTTCGCACTTGCGCCCGGCGTTATTATCGGATACGAGCGCAACGTGAATACTTTCCGCGAAATGGAAAAGTACGGCTACAGAATTGTTGCCGGTAAAGACTTCGTTAAAAACTACAGCGACGGTTCATTTGACATTTCCACATGCGGGAAAATGGTTATAACTTTTGAAGGCCACGAACTGTGCCGGGGTCGCGGTGGCGCCCGGTGTATGACGCAGCCGTTTTCACGGGCGGTTGTTTAACATTTTAGCACGCAAAAAGCAGGATTTTTGAGCAAACCCGACGATAAAGATGTGGTGTACGTTGACCTCACAGAGGGCATCACACAACCGGAAAACGAAGAAACCGGCAAAAAAGCCATCATCAGACACAGCCTGCTTTTTGTAGCCACCTTTATTTCGGTGGCGAGCATGGGAGGCCTGTTTTTCGTAGGCCATACCGCGCGGGCCGAAAGCATCAGCGATCTGATTCTCTGGGAAGGCGTTTTGTTCGCCTTCCTGCTGCTGCTTTTCCTTGGCGTGCATGAGTTCGGACACTACTTCGCGGCCCGGTATCACCGGGTGAAGGCAAGCCTGCCGTACTTCATACCGCTGCCGCTCATTTCGCCCATCGGAACCCTCGGTGCTGTCATCAAGATCAAGGAGCAGATCAACGATACTATTAAGCTGTACGATATCGGTATTGCGGGTCCGCTGGCCGGTTTTGTGGTGGCACTGGGCATTCTGCTGTACGGCTTCGCAACCCTGCCCGAGCCGGATTTCCTGGCCAATTTCGAGATGCACGATGAAGTTGTGGCCTATGTGCAGCAGCACGGCAGCTTCCCTGACGACCCCCTCGCGCCGGAAGGCTCCGAAATTATCATGTTCGGCGAAACGCTGCTGTACAGCTTTCTCGCCTCCTTTTTCGATAACGCCCCGCCCATGTGGGAAATGTATCACTACCCCTTCCTGCTGGCCGGCTGGCTCGGCCTTTTTTTCACCGCCCTCAACCTGATGCCCGTAGGTCAGCTCGACGGCGGGCACATCCTGTATTCGCTTATCGGCTACCGGAAGCATCAGAAAGTTGCGCGGCTGTTTTTCGGAGCGGTGATTACCATGGCCGGGTTTGCAGCACTCCCGCTGCTGAATCAGCTCGCCGGGCTGTGGCTGCCCGAGCATCTTAACCTCGGCTGGTTCCTGTGGGCGATGCTTTCTTTCCTGCTCATCAGGAAAGCCTACTACCGCGATCCCGTATGGAGCCTGAGCATCTGGAGTGTTTCCCTGCTGATCTCCTCATTCGTTTTTTATTTCACACAGGGCACCAATTTTGGTTCCGGCTTCGGTGTATGGATTATGTTCACGCTGTTTATCGTATATTTCGTGAAGATTGAACATCCCCCCGTTTATTTCGAAAAACCCCTGGGTCGCGGCCGCCGCATCCTCGGCTGGCTTACCATGCTGATCTTTATTTTGTGCATCAGCCCCACGCCAATTTATGTTCTGTAGAGCCGCTGTACGTACATACAACCGGCACTTTTAATCGCGCTTCACTGTTCGCATGTAACTTCTCAAACTTTCATCTAACCTGATTACACTGCTTCTATGCTTCAACCAAGTAAGCTGACCAAAGTATTTGCTACCCTAATTTTTTTACTGACTATAATGAGCGCCTGCTCCGATGCCGGCTCGCAAAACCAGCCGGATGCTGCCGGGCAAAATGCTGTGCCCGATGGGCCTTTGGTGATGCAGGTTCAGTTCCTGGTGGATGAGGACCGCTACGAAGAAGCCCTCGGCAAATTGCGGCAGGAAGATGCAGCCGATCCGGAAATCATGGTGTTGCTCCGCGACACACACCTGCACTTCGGCACCTGGCTGATGTACCACGCCGAAACCATCCACATGACCGAGCGCATGCCCATGGCGCTTTCGCACTTCCGCAGGGTACTCGAGCTCGACCCGCAAAACCGGCAGGCACAGGCGAACATCCGGCAGATTGAGGACATCTACCGCTCGATGAACCGCGACATCCCTCAGGGGGTGGCTGAATAAGCCGGTTCATCGCGCATAGCCGGCGCGCTTTCACATATGCCGGCTGCCCCTTTAAGGCATTTCTGAAAGCCGGACACAAGTCCGGCTTTTTGTTTTATATTTGAGGTTCCGCTTTTGCGGTGTTCCGGAAGCAACGCGCATCACCAAAAGCCCCAACAAACAGCAATTCCAGAGAGAAAAGGCCATGGCCGAACAAAAAAAGACTGTCCCGACGCTTAAAAACAAGAAAGCGTTTTTTGAATTCAACATTGAGAAAACCTTCGAAGCCGGTATTGTGCTGCAGGGCACCGAGGTTAAATCGCTGCGGGCGGGGCATGCGAGCTTCACCGATTCATTTGCCTACATTCATCACGGGGAAGTCTGGCTGAAGGAGTTTTACATCAAGGAATTCGATCAGGGGAGCTACAACAATCATGATACCCGCCGCGAGCGAAAGCTGCTGCTTAACCGGGACGAAATCCGCAAGATTGATACCGCCCTCAGGCAAAAAGGCTACACCCTTGTGCCGCTGAAGGTTTATTTCAAAAAGGGAAAGGCCAAAGTCGAAATCGGGCTGGCGAAGGGGAAGAAGATGTTCGACAAACGGGCTTCCATTGCCGAAAAAGATGTGAAGCGGGAAACCGAGCGGCAGATCAAGCAGCACCTTTAAACCGCATACATACAGCCTGCGGCATCAGTACCGTTCGAAAAACCGACGATTAAGGTCAGCTCAGCTACCCGGGCATTAAACGGAACCCTTTAAAAAGCCTCAGGGTGAAGCAGACGATTGGCTTTATCTGAAATATCCCGGATGATGTCATCCAGTTCTTGAGCCGATTGAACAATTCCGTCCAGCATCTCTTTTTGAGAAATGATTTGAAAATCGGCTGTTTCGATTGCATCGGCCAGGCACATCAGCCTTGAGACAGGTCCCCGAACCACGTGCGACTGCTCCCAGGCTATTTGCCGGAGCACCCTGTTTTGCTCTTCTATAGCCCTGCGGTTATTTTTGCGTTCGGTAATGTCGGAGAAAATAACAAGCAGTGCAGGTGTTTCTACGGAAGGAAGAAAAGCAGCGGTAATTTCAGCATCAATGAAGCTGCCGTCGTTCTTTATCAGGCGCAGTTCATGCGGAAACTTCACCGGCTTTCCGTTAATCATATCAATAATTTTCAGGCTGCCCAAGAGGTAATCATCCGGGTGTACCAGTTCTTTTACATATTTACCCACAACATCTGCCATCCTGCCGGCGCCAAGCAAAACGAGACCCGACGGGTTGATGTAATCGATCTTCATATCCGTAATTACAACCATACCGTTGGGAGCTGCCTGCAAAATATTCATATAACGCTGCTCATTTGCCCGGCTGAGACGTTCGAGACGCTTCTGCGCATCAATATCCTGGAAGGTGCCGTACAGCCGCACGCACTCTCCGTTTTCAAAGGCTGTGGTACCGATTGCCCTTATCCATTTTTCGGTTCCGTCGCCGTCTGTAATCTGCAGTTCCAGATCGTAAGGTTTCCCTTGTAAGATAGCTTCAGAAGCAGCAGCTTCAATCTTATTGCGATGTTCGGGTTTAGTGAAAAACGAAAAAGCCGCCGCAATATCCGGTTGATAATTTTCGGGCATTGCATGAATTTTTTTGGTCATACGGGTCCAAAACAAACGCTCTTCCTTCGGAAAATACTCAAAGCCGCCCACGCGCGAAACTTCACTGATTTGCTCAAGCTGTTCCTTTTGCTTTAGCAGCACCTTCTCATTTTGTTTTAATTCGGTGATATCTGCCGCCGAACCGATTATGAAAACAATACGCCCGTTAATCCGCACCGGCTTAAGTGCTGTAAGCCAGTTTTTTCGGCCGGCTGGCAGCTCAAGCTCCTCTTCGTAAATCAAGGTATCCCCTTTTCGGATACACTTTTGGTAGTTTTTTGATATTTCGGAACCGAATGATTCGCCGAATACTTCCTCAGGGCTTTTATTCCAGAGCACTTCAGGGGTAAGGCCTGTAGTTTCGACATGCGTTTTGTTCGTTCTCATGTAAACAAACCGGCCTTCATTTTCCACACTTATCAGGAAAATGGCAAGGTGATTACTATCAAACAGAACCTCATACTCCGCAAGCAGGTTATCCCGCTCAATTTCTGCTTTAATCCGGCTGCTGATATCTCTAACGAGCATCATCACCCGGTTTTCATCAAATTTCACGCAGCGGCTTTCGAAGTAATATACTTCGCCCTTTAAAGTAAAGGTGTACTCAGCGGCTGATGCCGTATTGCCTTCAAGAGCACCCTTGATAAGCTTAAAAAGTAAAGCGGTTGTATCTGCCGGCATCATTTCAGAAAGCCTGCGACCGAGCACTTCACTTTCGGGCAGCAGGAGGTTTTGCGTTGAGCCCCTTACATCGAGACACCTTCCCTGCCCGTCAAAAAGGAAAACGAGATCGGGAAGTGAACTCACGAGGGTTTCTGAAAATCGTTTCTCCTCCTGAAGGGCGGTCTCATAACTTGTATAGTCGGGCAAACAAGAACGATCAGCGGCTGAGTGTGCCGTAATATGCCCGGGCCCGAGGGGAGCTTCTTTAGATCCGGAGTTTGCTTGCGCTAAAGAACCTTCAGCTAAACCGGTTCCCAACGCTAAAATTTTACTTCCTTCCGCTCCCCTCGCTGGGAGTTTTGAAAACTCCCAGGAGAAACTTTCTGTGAAGCTGCCACCCGTATGCACAGCCCTAAGCTGAACAGCTACTGTAGCAACTTCAGTTTCGAGGCATTGTTTTACCGCGTTTTCATAAAGCGGCTTATCCTGCGGGCTGACAAATTCCGGGAAATACCGCTTTGAAACACCTTTATCGCTTACGCCAAATGCGCTGTTAAACAAAGCGTTGGTTTGCAGCAGTTTTCCGTTTGCCTGAAAAACTACCGCAACTATAGTACGGGAGTTAAATATATATGCTGGCAAATAAAGGTTTTCCGGTACATTAACCATATATATTCCCGATGAAAGTTTAATCAAGGTTCGGGGCTAACCGGTTATCAAACAATAATTGTGAAACCAACACTTCAAGAAGAGCCTGCCTGCAACTTACATCAACAGGTGAGAAAGCTTAGGATGCTGCCTTATCTCTTCTATATCCTGTTTTTTTAGGGCTTTGATTACCATATGAAGCACTTCGGGATAGTCATCTACTTTCAGGCGGTCGGGGATATCAACTGAGGAAGTTACAATGATGACGTGGGTACGTTCAATCTTGTTTTCATCCCTCAGGATTTCGATAAACTCCCAGCCATCCATCTCAGGCATGTAGATATCGAGCAGAACTATGAAATCTTTTCCGCTATCGTAGTTAGCCCGAATGTATTGCAGCGCATCCGGACCGTTGGTAAAAGACTTCGGGCTTGCACAAAGTTTATTTCTAATTAATGATGCTTCATGCAGCATCAGAACTATTCTGTCGTCATCAACCAATAGAAATTCGGTCTCTTTTTTATCCATTATCTTCGCTTGTTAGGTATTGAAATACTGCTATCAGAAAATAGTGTTTTAAAGCTTAAAATAAGCAGCTGTTTGCAAAAAACAGCTTAAAATAAAATTATCATCATTCCGCCTTTGGCAGAATTTTTCAACTCACAAACTGCGGCTGAATTCTGAGATATTACAGGGTAGTTTCACGGTAAAAACCGATCCGTTTCCCGGGCTTGACTTAACTGAAAGTGAGCCCTTGTGCAAATCTACTATTTCTTTGCATAAAATAAGGCCAAGTCCGGCACTTTGCTCACCGTTTGTACCGCTTCTGTTGTACCGGGTACCGGGCTCAAAAAGCATCGGTATTTGGTCCTCATCAATGCCAACGCCCTTATCCTGAACTTCGATTACAGCTGAGCTTCCGTCGTCTGTGAGATCTAACCTCAAACTTACTGTTTGGTTCGGATAGCTGAATTTAACAGCATTACTGAGCAGATTTCTGAGCAGGGTTTGCAAGTATTGTTTATCCGCAACAACCTGAATCTGCTGACCGGCTTCAAGATGTATTGCTATTTCTTTCTGTGCGGCAACTTCCCTGAAGAAACTTCTGGTTTCCTCCACCATCTCATTGAGGTTAAGTAAAGCGGCATTAAATGCGACGCCTTCTCGCTGCATACGGGCCCAGTCAACGAGGTTAAGCAGCAGGCTCATCGATTTTTGTGCTGCCTTCTGTATAATTGAAGCAAACTTCAGGGCGGAATCAAAACTTCCTTCCGAAAGGTCTTCATGCAGCAGGTCTGCAAAGCCCTGAATACTCGAAATTGGGGTACGCAAATCATGGCCGATGATTGACAGCAGCTTCAGCTTTTGCTGGTTCAGAACTTCAAGGTCTCTGTTTGCCTTCTTGAGGGTTTCTTCCAGCTTGTGGTGCTGCGTTAAATCAACCAACGATAAAATAAACAAATCCCCAAGTGCGATTGTGCTAAGCTCAAGGTACAGGCTGCTGCCATCGGCACGACGAAAAGTGCTGATGTAGATTTTTGAGCAGCCCGTGTGGCTGCGGGCCTCCTGTTTCAAAACAGCCCAATTCTCCATTGGTTCACCCTCCTTCTCACCGCCCGTTTTTTTCCAAAAAGCAGCCATATCCGAAAGAACATCCGGGTTATACCCGGTAAGTTGTGAGCAGTGGTTGTTCATGTACACAATTCTGTCTTCATCATCCGCAATTAGGAACCCTACGGGCGCATTTCGCACAAGGGTTCTGAACTTGGCCTCGCTGATACTTAGGGCATGCTCTTTGCGCTTTTGGGCATCAATATTCGTAACCGTAATCTTGTAAACCTTAAGGGCATCTGCGTCTGAGTCGGTGAGCACTGTTGCCGAAGCTGAAAGCATCACAAAGGGTTGCTCATACTTACCGTTCAACCTCAAATCGATACTTTGAGCAGGCTGCTGATCTGCTTTTTTTCCCCTGAAAAGGCGATAAACAAACAAATAAAACTGATCCTGGAAATCGGGATGGATATAATCCGTGATGGTATTATGTGCCAGCTCAGCTTTTGAGTAGCCGCAAAGATCACAAAAAGCCTTATTGACATCCAAAATTTCCCGTTCATCCGAAATTATCACATAGCCAACAGGTGCCTGATAAAAGAGTTCGGCATATTTTTTTTCTGAACGGGTGATGGCCTCCTGTGCACGAACCAGCTCCTTGTTTTGAAACTCAAGTTCCTGATGATAAATGGAAATAGTTTCAAGAATATGATCGATTGGCTTATTCCGGAGTTCTTCCAGATTAAGGCCCTTCATAAAACTGACGTTTTCAATTAGCTGTGTTAGTTCCTGTTTTGAATATTCTTTCATTGTTCAACCTCTGTTCTGGAAAAGACAAGCAACCCGCCATGACTGAGTTGACCGTCGTTAAATGTCATAAAACTTATCTTTCCTTCAAAAACAAGCTTGTCTTTATAATATACACTGCTGTTTTCTATTTCGCCGGTTGCCCCGCCGGAAGTCAGAAAAGCCTTAATACTATCGTACTTTCCTCCCAAACCGAACTTCCAGTCAGGATGGGTGAGTACCGACATTACTACATCTTCTGCCATAGCTGAAAAGAGCTTGTTTTGCTGAATAACAGTGAAATCCTGGTCTATAATTAAAGCCGGCGCGCCGAGCGAGTTTAACACTCCCGCTATGGCCAGGCTATAAATTTTCCGCTGGTTCTTTAATTCCTGAAGCCCGGAGATATTTGAAAAAACACCGTCAACCACCGGTTTTGCAGTTTTATCTTCCCTTACAGCAGATTTGAGGCCTGCACTCAGCCGTAGCCAGATATAATGCCCCTGCGCATGCTTAATCCGGAATATTTCTTCCCACTTCTGGTTTTTTCCGGAAAGCATACGCTGTTTTTCATTCTGGAAATCGGGTAAATCCGAAGGGTGCAGCTGCTGCCCGAATGCACTTAAAGTAGCAGGGAATGCATCTCTGGGGTAGCCCAGCATTTGGGGAAGCGGATCATCGGCCTTAAATTCGTCTGTATCCGGGTTCCAGCTCCAGCATGACATCTGCCCGAGCTCCAGGGCACGTGTGAGCTTTCCGGCCACATCCCTGTAGCGGGCCTGTTCTTCCTTTACACGCGTGATTTCCACGAAGGTAAGTAAAATGCCTTCAACTGCGTTGTTTTGCGTACGGTAAGGCCGGGTCCTTACCAAAAACACCCGCTTATCGAGCGCCTGAATTTCGCGGTCACGCGCCTGCAGGGTTTCTGCTACGAAGTTGATGTCGTCGAGCATATCCGGGTAAATATTCATCACCGAAATGTGCGACATGGGCCGCCCGATATCGGTCGGCAGAATATGCGTAATTTCAGCAACAAGCGGGGTAAGCTTACGGATGCAGAGCTTGGTATCCAGGTAAAGCGCTCCGATTTCGGTGTTTTTGAGCAGGTTATTGATGTCGTTATTGGTTTTGGTGAGCTCATCAATTTTGCTCTGATACTCGTAATTTACAGTGAAGAGCTCCTCATTTACCGACTGCAGTTCTTCGTTAGTGCTCTGCAGCTCTTCGTTAGAGGCAATCAGTTCTTCATTGCTCGATTGGAGTTCTTCGTTTGAGGTTTCCAACTCCTCTACAGTAGCCTGCAGGTTTTCTTTCACCTGCTTAAGTTCATTTTGAAGATCGAGCGCGTCTGCTCTCGCGGACAAACGGCTTGCTTTTCCGGCATCGTTGCGACCTGCTGCTTCATTCACACTTCCTGAAGCGGTCTTATCTTTTTCCTGATGTTTCAGCTTAAAAGAAATGACGGCATACTGAACATCTGAAATATCAACCAACCTGCCCTCAAGCAGTACAACATCCGCTTCAAAACCAGGTATATCAGTGAGTTCTTCGCTGAGCACAAGGCCTTCCCCGTGTTTGCGCATGCGATGCAGCAGCGTTGTTATCACAACTGCGAAATCAGGGTTGAGGTTATTAAACAGATTATTTGAAAACCGCCCGGACCTGAAAGAAATAAATCTGCTCACATTATTTATGATGTGAACAATCTGATCATTACTGTCAACGATTATCGAAGCCGGTGCCAGCAGCTCCAGCAGCTTTTCCGTAACCTTATCCATCCTGAACAGGTCGCCGTTGCGCCTCGGGCCTGCTTTCGCAGCGGGCTTATCGCTTTGCATGTAAGTCGGCCGGCTGATACTCTGCATGATGGGTGGGCGGTACCCGTTGCGCACCTTGTAAATTTTCCATTTGGAATCGATAGTATCGTAGCCCTCATGCATGCTGCCGAGTGTTTCGCTGCTGCCCAGAAACAAATATCCTCCGGGGCTGAGGCTGTAAAAAAAGGACGACAGCAAACGGTGCTGCATTTCCGGTTTTATGTATATGAACAGGTTACGGCAGATAAGCAGATCGAGCTTGGAAAACGGCGGATCTTTAAGCAGGTTATGGGTAGCAAAAACAATGGTTTTTCTTATGCTCTCATTCACCTGAAAACCGCTGTCGTGGCGGTGAAAGTACTTGAGCAGCAGCTCGGGGTCCAGATCTGTAACAATGCTGTCAGGATAGTAGCCGGTGCCTGCCTGTTCAAGTGCGGTGCGGTCCACATC